>JAHIYL010000223.1 GCA_018815145.1 Nanobdellota archaeon
AAATTAATTTTTTTAACTCCTGTAAGAGTTTCAGGATAATTAAATGATAAATTATTTACTTCAAGAACAACTTCTTTCTTTGTTTCAATTGGTTTTTTTGAAATTTTTTTATCAAATTTTTTATTTTTTAGTAAATTAGACCAATCAACTGCCTGTTTTTTAACCTCTTTTCCAACTTTGATTGACAATGGCGGCTCTAAAACTGTTTTAAGTCTTGAATTGTACAAAAAAAATTTTGGTTTAGCCTGCAGTACAATCTGACCATCCTGCAAAAGGATCAATTCATCAGCAACACCGGCAATCTGCTCTATTCCATGCGTTGCTATTACAATAGTTTTTCCTTGTTTTTTTAGTTCCAGTAATATATCCAGTACTTCCTTAAATGCTGTTGTATCTAAAAAAGAAAATGGTTCATCCAAAAGCAAGATTTCACAGTCCATTGCAAGTGTTGCAGCCAGTGCCACTTTCTGCTGCTGCCCGGAACTGAGTTCAGCCGGTGATTTGTTATAAAACGAAGGATCAAGTATCTTGTCAATCAGTTCTTTAGCACGTTTTTGGCATTCATCAAAGGCTAATCCCTGATACATTGGGGCTGATGCTACTTCATCAATTACTCTGAGTTGGTGCAATTGCACCTGAGGATCCTGAAAAATAATTCCAATATCTTTTCCGAGCTTATTGAAATCTGTTTTAATTACATCTTTTCCCAAAACCAATATTTTCCCTTTTATTTTTCCACCATATTCCTGAAAAAATCCTCTAATAAGCATCAACAAGGTTGTTTTGCCGCAGCCAGAAGGTCCGATCAAGGCTGTGAAGGAATTTCTTTTTATTCTGAAACTTAGATCTCTTAATACTGTGTCTTTTTCATCAGGATATCTGTAAGTAAGATTATTTGCTTCAATGACATTCATTTGAATAAGATGGAGGCCTATTATATTTAAATTAAGCGATTCTATTCCAGATTTGGCTGGGTTATATTTATATAACAAAAAACTCTATTTTTTCTTCTCAACTGCCTCATTCATCTCTTTGACCATTCTTTCGACGTCCTTGTCAGTCAATCCGTGTGCTAGCGATCCCTGCTCAATTGTTTCATATGCAGAGACATGGCACCCGATACAGTGCAGCCCGTACTTGAACATCACTGGCGCTGCTTCTGGGAATTTTGAGACAACATCTCCCAGCATCATGTCTTTTTTTATCTTTGCATCTTTATCTTTTCCTTGTGTTTTCTTTTCTGTCATTTTGATAGTATTCCCTCCGAAGAGTCTATTTTCTATTGATTATTCACTTGTTACTTTATTCATCCAACTGTTCCTCTAAGATGTCTGCCTCCACATTGCATGCCAGATCATCAGGTTCACAAGTTGATCGCAATTTCTTTTTATCGTCATACTCATCCCAGCACTTTCCTTTTTTACATTTTATTTTTTGCATTTGTATCTACCTCACTATGATTTTTTGCTTTGCCCCCAGGGCAACATGCTCCGCCTTTACAACCCTCAAATTTCTTTTCTTCATCAACAGCAACCTTGGTTCTGTAGTTTTTTATTGCTTCATGCAATCCCTCTGCAGCCAAATTGCTACAATGTTCTTTAATTGGAGGAAGTGAACCAAGAGCATTACTCACATCCTTTTTTGTTAGTTTTTCGGCCTCATCCAGTGTCTTTCCAACAGCCAGATCAGTGATCATTGAGCTTGTTGCAATTGCAGCTACACAGTTATGTACTGCAAATCCCTTCACTAAATATGAATTAGGACTTTTATCTACATGTAGATTATAAACATATCCTTCATAGTTGCTTTTTTCAATTCTTTTTATTGGAACCAAAAAATTGTTTTTTCTTTTATGCACAAAATTATTTTTTCTTTTTTTCTTATAGGAAACTATAAATAAATCCTTACCTTTGATCTCCCTTTCACCTATATATTGTTTTTTTCTTCTTTGTCTTCTAATAATCGAGGAAAAAATACCATTTCTTGCTAAAATTTTTTGAAATTGTATTGCCAAATCTTCAGAAGCAGTAGCAAGACGAAATGTTGGAGAATTTCCCTTTCTTCTTGTTGTTTTATCTCCATCACCAATATAAAATGTTTTTATAATTTCCATTTGTTTTTCAGGTGGAAGAATCATTAATTCTTGAGATATTTTTTTTTTCGAAGCATAATTGCCTGCAAAAGAAAGTAATAATCTTGCTAATTTTCGTGAACAGACATATACTTCTGTAACGTTTTCACGAGTTCTTTGTGAACATTTTTTCCCCAAAATTTTGGAAATACTTTTTTTAACATCATTTATTGGTTCATTTTCTTTCTTATTGAATGCAAAATTGACTACACTCTGCTCAGCTGTTATATACCCCTCAGAAAGATAATATCCAATTAGGCGCAGCCATTCTTTTGTGAAAAATTCATTATTTTTAATTTCTTGATTATAAGAGAAAACCAAGTAATCTCCTTCTTCTAGTTTTTTTGCATCAACAAATTCTGGTTCTTTTTTTAAAAAATTTGAGTCTAAAATTCTAGGCCATTTACTATATGGATTTTGAGTTCTTGTCTTAAACCATTTCCTTTTTACAGACAAAACTGGATGTTCAGGTGTAACAGAAAATGAATTATAGGGTGAAACAAAAGGAATAATACTCAACATTGGACCCTTATAGTTAATTTCATATGTTTTTACTATTTTGGCATTATTTCCAAAATTATTTATTACTTCTTCTCCTTTATTCATTTGTGCAATCTTTTTCCAATCACCATTATTGGCTACAATTTTTTCTTCTGGGGGCAAACATCCAAAGGTTTTAAATTTCACATCTTTAAGAATCTCTTTGCCTTTCTCATTTTTCTCGACTTTAATATATATCCACATCATGTCTCCACACACAGCGTTTCCCACCTTGCCTATTGCATCTGCATCAGGAAGCTCTCCCATGTTATGTGGTTTTTGAAAATGCTCAATGACTTTATCTGAGTACTCCATTATATATCACCTATTTCATACAGATTTTTCAATTCTTTTTTTGAAATATTAATAATTTTTTTCATTTCAACCAATAAATTACATGAAAAACAATTTTTTATATGTTTCTTAAAATTAATTATAGTTGTTCTAGTGATGGTGCTCATCCACAACATCATATTTCATGCCTTTTTTCATAGGACTCATCTCTCTGAGGATGCCTACAACTTCGTTCACTTGCTTGATTGTATAATCTATCTCTTCTTTTGTTGTGTATCTTGACAAGGTAAATCTTATACTGCCATGTGCAACTTCGTGCTTGAGGCCAATTGCCAACAGGACATGGCTCGGCTCAAGTGAATGTGATGAACATGCTGAACCTGTTGAAACAGCAATGCCTCGCATATCCAGATGCATGAGAAGGGATTCTCCTTCAATAAAATGAAACGAAATATTCACATTGTTGCTGAGCCTCTCTTTTGGATGACCATTGAGATGTGTCTCTGGCAGTTTCAAAAGTTCTGCTGTCAAATAATCCCGAAGCTCTGTCATCTTGTCTTTTTCTTCTTTGGTCAAAAGATTCACTGATTCTGCAAAACCCACAATTCCGGAAACATTTTCTGTGCCGCTTCTCTTGCCAAACTCATGACCTCCGCCATGCTGCCAAGGTATCAGTTTTACACCATTTCTGATGTATAGGGCACCAACTCCTTTGGGTCCATGTATCTTATGGGCATTAAGAGTCATAAGGTCAATATTCATAACTTTTACATCAATCGGAACCTTTGTAAAGCTCTGGCAGGCATCTGTATGAAAAAGTACTCCTTTTTCTCTGCATATCTTTCCATATTTTTCTATTGGAAGGATTGTTCCAATCTCATTATTTGCATGCATTATTGATACAAGAAAAGTCTTGTCTGTTATAGCATTTTGAAGTTCTTTTGGATTAACAATCCCATACTTATCAACATCCAAATAGGTCACAGAAAAGCCTTGTTTTTCCAGCCATTTTGATGAATTCAAGACACAGTCATGCTCAATCTTTGAGATGATGAGATGGTTCTTTCCATCCTTCTGAGCAAATGCAGCACCTTTTATTGCCAAATTGTTTGATTCTGTACCGCCTGAAGTAAAAATTATTTCACCTGCATCTGCATTTATTGATTTTGCTATTGTTTCGCGTGATTTTTCTATGGCTTTTCTCGCTTCTCTTCCCCATTTATGCAATGATGACGCATTTCCGTACATCTCATCAAGATAGGGCTCCATTGCTTTCTTGACTTCTTTTGCGAGTTTTGTAGTAGCACCATTATCTAGGTAGATTTGCATATTATTTCACCTTCATCTTCACTTAAGCATACATTACAGCATTTTGGAACATTATCATGTTCTCTGTGTATGACACAAAGAAAGCCTGATTTTTTTATTTTTGTGAGCAGGTTCTGTACCAAAAATCTATGGCATTTCTTGTCAGTTATCATGTTTTTTGCAGCAGTATCAATCTCTTTTTTTATTTCTTCTGTAAACCTGATTGTGCTCGCCCTCTTGTTCTTGAGATATTGGGAAACTGCAGGTTCAGTCACTCCAAGTATTGCGGCTATCTCTTTTTGCTTCATGCCATTTTTCTTGAAGGATAGCGTAATTTCCCTCCTTAAAGCAGGAAGAACATACCAGACATTCACTTCTTGTGGCGTAAGCATTTTTTTGGGAATTACATTGAATATTTTGAAAACTTAACTATTGTTAATTAACGATTGTGAAGTAATATTTAAAGTTTTTGGAAATAAAGGATTAGTTAGATAAAATTAGTTAAAACATAGAAAAAACAAAATAAACTAT
>JAHIYL010000224.1 GCA_018815145.1 Nanobdellota archaeon
CACCACGGCAATATTATTTTCCGTTGTGCAAACACTACGGATGAACAATATTGAGTTGCTTGATGGGTTGAAAAAAATTGCAGTAAATGCTTCAGGTCAATGAAATATTACCTTAAAGCAAAAACCTTAAATATCTCTCCAGGATTATTCTAAGTTATATATTATTGATAATATTGATGGAGGTGAATATCATGGGATGCTGTTGCGGATGCAAGCCAAAGCCTAAGAAGAAAAAAGGCGATGACGAAGAAAAATAATTCAAATTTCTATTAGTATCAATTTTTTTTTTTTGTTTTTTTTTTTTACATCAGGTTCAATAGATAAACCATTAGTGTAAGGGCAATTCCGCATATGCTGGAAATGATCAGGCCCAGATGAATCATCTCTTTTCTTGATACAAATCCTGTCCCATAGATCAAGGAGAATGAAGGTATGGCGATAGGTGTCAAGGGTGATATTGCAGTTGCCATTGTGGCTGCTAGTGCAAGGAGTATCCTGTCAAGTCCCAGTGATGCCGGAAGATTGAGGATTATCGGTACAAGGATGATTGTAGCAGAAGAATTATTGACAAAATTTGCCAGCAGGATCGCTAAAAAGACAATAAGCAGTATTGACAGGAATTTTGGGAGGATGAACAATACAGCAAAAAGCCTGTCTGCCATGAATGCCGCTGTTCCTGTATCAGTAAGTATTTGGCCAAGCGTGAGGCCGCCTCCCACAAGCAGGAATATCTCCCAAGGTATCTTCCTTACATCATTCCATCTGAGTATCTTAAATGCAAAAAGGAGAATGGCAGCTGAAAGCCCGATAATTTCTGTCCTGTAAAAATCAATAGGCAATGAAAGAACAGCACTGATCTTGCCGCCAAAGAGCCATAACAAGATTGTCGGAAAAAAAATTGCCAATACTTTTTTCTGGTTCCTGTTCAGGCTGATGACAGTATCGCTTTCAATTATTTCTTGTCCGAATGACTCATCTTTTATACCATAAAATTTTACAAAGATCAAATATGCAATTATGAACAATACGATAGCTACCGGAAAACCGACAGCTGTCCAATCAAAGAATCCGAATTCCTGTGTGTTCCTGATCAAGGCGGCAGCAATAGCATAGGGGTTGGCGCCGATTATTGTCATAAGACTCAGTATCGATGCTCCAAAACCAGCGCTGAGCAAAAGCAGACCTGTGATGTTCTTTTCAGTTTTTTTCTGCAATTCGTGAGATACTGACAGAATCACAGGAATCAATAATGCCATGGTTGCAGTGTTGCTCATCCACATTCCAAGAATGCCTGCCATAAGCATATTATAGAAGAGCAGCGTCCTAAGATGGCCCTTTGACATGGAGAGCATCTTTACAGCTATCAATTTGTCGAGATTATGCTTCCTGAATGCCTGGCCAAGAATGAGTCCCGAAAGCAAGAGATAAATTATCGGATTTGAAAATGACTGGAAAGGATTGGAGTTTTTGATGAGACCCAATAGGACTGCAAGGACAGGAATAAGGAGTGCAGTCACTATCATGCTGAGTGATTCCATCACCCAGAGAAGAGCAATGCATACAAAGAGCGCCAATGCTTTTTTGATATTTATATCTACGTTTATGGGGATGTAGAGGATAGTGAACATGGCGATTATTGGCACAAGAAGGCCAAGGTATTTCTTTATATGGTGGGGCAGCCATTCAAAAAAGAAATCCCGTCTTATGTGTTCTTCAATATCTATGATATAGTCAAACCCGTCCTTGACCAGTTTTTCAGTATTTTTTGTGAACTTCCTGAATCCAAGGGCAGGATAGAGAATTTTTTTGATCTCTATCTGTTTGTGGATATGTGATTCAATATTCTCTATTTCAGTAATGATGGCCCTTTTATCTTCACTTTTCCTTTTTTTTTTCTTCATTGAATATTGAGATGCTATCAGAGTTTATTTTATTTTTGTTTTTGTGTCTCATTCTCTATGATACTCCTTTTTGAGTAAGGGTTACCGAGAAATTTATATATTATGTGTAATTTTTGAGTTAGTAAGTGAGGAATTAATGAAAAAAACAAAGATTTTATGTACAATTGGTCCTGCTTCCGGAGATCGTAGCACCATATCAAAGATGATTGAATATGGCATGAATGCAGCCAGGCTCAATCTTTCACATGGCACATTTGACGAATATAAAGAACGGATAGCAAATATCAGGAAGATCTCTGATATCCCTATCATACTTGATACAAAAGGTCCTGAAGTGAGGATCTTCCTTAAAGAAGATGTGGCTGTGAATGCGGGATATGCAATCAGGATTGGATTCAGTCCAAAAGAAGACATATTTTTAGATTTCAATTTTTACATGAAGGTAAAGGTTGGACACAGACTGTTTATTGAAGATGGCAGGATAAAATCAAAGGTCATCAAAAAAGATAAAAATTCAATCGTTGTCAAATTCACTAATTCCGGTATCATAAAAAATGCCAAAGGAATAAATCTTCCGGATACAAAGATACATCTTCCTATTCTCCACAAAAAAGACGAGGAAGGAATAAGGTTTGCCAAAAGTGAGAATATTGATTTCATTGCTCTTTCATTTACAAGGACCAAATATGATGTGCTCCAGGTACGAAAGGCACTTGAAGGATCAGATGTTGGTATAATTGCAAAGATAGAGAATAAGGAAGGGCTTGATAATTTTGCAGATATCCTGAAAGCAGCAGACGGAATCATGGTTGCGAGAGGGGACCTGGGAGTTGAGCTGCCTTCAGAAAAGATACCTATGATCCAGAAAAAACTGATCAATGAATGCAATCTCAAGGGCAAATTTGTTATTACAGCGACACAGATGCTGCAATCGATGATTGATTCTCCTACTCCTACAAGAGCTGAGACCAGTGATGTTGCCAATGCAATACTTGACGGGACAGATACAATAATGCTTTCAGCAGAGACCGCAATCGGAAAATATCCTGTTCTTGCAGTGAAAGAGATGTCCAGGATTGCCAAAGAAGTTGAAAAGAATGTGACAATAAAAATTCCTGTTCCTGAAAATATGAGTGTTGCTGAAGCTATCACCCATTCAGTTCAGAGTCTGCAGGAAAGCGTCAGGATTGATAAGATAGTCTGCCTGTCGAGATCAGGTTACACAGCAAGGATGATCTCCAGGTTCAAGCTCAAGGTAGATGTGATTGCAATCACTCCAAACATATCTGTCAAAAAAAAGCTTGATATGTTCTTTGGATTGAATTCTGTGGTATACCCTGATATGCCAAACAAGGACAGGGTTCAGAATACAGCAATCTTCGCGTTAAAGCATGGTATATTGTCGAAGAATGAGGTGGTCATGTTTACAGGAGGGATCTTCAATGTGGGAAAACCTGTGACAAACCTTATATCTATACACAAGATTTCAGATATGATTGAATATTTACAAAACACCGGCTAGAAGATGGATGAAGACAAATACAGGCGGATGAGGACAGATGTCAGATATAAGAAGAAACTTAAGAAAGAGACTTTGTACCTGATGTTCGGTATTTTTTTTGTCATGCTGCTCCTTTCATTGATCTTTCATTGGAGCGTGTTCATCATCCTGACCATCATCGGCCTTTCTGCAGCAATCAATTATTCCACCAATCTCCTTACTTTTAGGGTTGACACAGGACAGGAGTTCTTTTTCAGCATCCTGGTAACCAGGGCATTCGGCCTGCACTATGGGATACTGCTCATCATCATTGCAGAATTTCTGCCTGACCTAATCACTGCCAGGCTTGATAAGGATACCATGTTTTCGATCATCATATCTGTCTTCTTAAATATGATAGCCAATGGTCTTGTAACAGTCCCTTTTGTTACAATCGGCCTAATTCTAACAACAGTCAAATTCATACTGATGATTATCCTGGATCTGATGTTCGGATTTGATCTTCAGGAGATGGTGTGTGAGACAGGTTTTAATTTTGTCATCAATCTGATATTATTTGCAGGTTTTGGCCAGATGTTCATGGCCTTGTTGATATAGTCTAGAATAATTTTAGAGAACCAGTCAATTTGTCAATGTATTCTTCTTTGTCAGGACCAATGGCTCCGCAGGTCACTGTGCCGGGTTCAACAACTGTCCTTCCTGCATCAGTTATGACAGAAGTAGACATGCCTGAATTTTTTGCTTCCTGGATATACTTATAGAGATCCTTTTCATCCTGTACTTTTACGACAATCTTGCCCATGCCGAGTGCCCGCCATTTTTTTACCAGAGTCTTGTCTGATTTCAGCACAGCATCGACACTAGCATGAGCAGCCTGTGCAGCCATCTTCCCTTTTGGGAGCTTCAGGTCAGCACGGATGAGTATGACTTGCTTGTATTCCATTCATATAGACTAATTGGGGGTGCAATTTAAATGTTTTTGTTCTGTATCAAGTACCTTTAAAAGTGATATTGAAATAATAATTGAGTTTGCGAGATAAATAAGGTAGATTTCTGGAGCATCAATCATCTTAAGATAGTAGATATAAATTAAGATGACAGAAAGCACCAACGAAATAAATAAGTGTGTTTTAGTATTCTTGGCAATAAATTTCTTATTCTCTGCCTCCAGTTCCTTTTTATCAGTTTTTTGGTTTTTCTTATTTCTGATTTGCCATATCAAAAATACAATAGGTAATAAATACATTGTATAGATAATAATCTTAAGAGTTTCAAACCCAAAGGAATCCAAGATGTATTTAACTGGATAGCCCAAAATGATAATGAATATCTCAAAACCAAGCACAAAATATATGAGGACAATAATTGTAGTATCATCGACTATTTGAGAGAAGTGCAATGCCATCATAAGAAAGCCAAGATAGAACAATGTTCCAATTATTATTGGGATGGTATAGTTTTCTGCCTCAATTAATGACTCGCAGAATTGAACTGTAGTAAAGCATGATACAATAAATCCAATTACTAATGTTATGGCAAGAGTAAATATGATATATGATGCCTTAAGCTTGTCCATTATTTGGATTATATTGGCTGTCACTTAAATATTTTTTTGATAGTCATTATAAATATATTCTACTACCTATGATTCATGCCCCTGTAGTATAGCTTGGATAGAACATGAGATTGCGGTGAAATGATTATCACAAAAATCTTAGGACCGGAGTTCAAATCTCCGCAGGG
>JAHIYL010000225.1 GCA_018815145.1 Nanobdellota archaeon
CTTCATTCATCTTCTTTATGACAAATGCTGCACCATTGGCATCTTTACCTGCACCTTTGCCCCAATAATCTTTTGCTGCACAATCTTCACCTGCAGTTGCATCTGGCTCGATTGCTCCACAGCATTTCTTCTTGCCATCGGGTTTAAAACCAATTACATCTTTACCTGCTGCACAATCTGCATCTATATCTACTACATCAAAATCGACTCCATTCGCATCTTTCTTTACACCTTTGTTCCAATAATTCTTCAGCTCGCAATCATCGTAATCACCATCAAATTCACAATAATAGCATTTTTGTGCACCGCAACCAGCATATTCTGTTACAGAACGACAAGCTTTTGCCTCTGCACTAGATGGATCAAGACATTTATATTCAAAATTATCATTTGGATAAGCAGCCTCCATCTGGGCACATGTTCCCTGAACAAAATTGCCTGCTGCCATAACTTTGTATCCTTTGTCTGCAGCAGCTTCTATTTGAGCCTGCGTTGCACAACAACGACAGATTGTTCCTGAAGCAAAACTTCCGCATTGCCCTGTAGTTGTCAGTCCTGCACACGATCCTTCAGTTTTTGTTCCAGATGCACAATCATAGGTATTATCTCCTCGAACAGCACCCATCGCTCCTTCTGTTCCAGTTGCTGGTTCAGGTGATGCTCCGCCTCCGCATGCACTCAGGAATACTGCCATTATCATTGTCATTGTGAAAAATATTGCCTTTATCATAAGTCCTTTGTCTTTCATTTAGTTCCCTCTTATTTCAGTTTTTTATTGTTATTGAAAAATAGATAAAATATTATTTTACTTTTTACTATTTAAACTTTTCGATTTGAAAAATGTCGTGAAAAGCAACACTGTTGCTCAAGCAGTGACCTGAGTTTGGAAAAGAATTTTCAAGTTAATGTAAAGTTCAGTTGCTGCAGTTTTCAAAATTCAATTTCAAAACATCAACAAAAACTGCCACAATGGAATATATCTGATCCTAAATCCCTCGTGTTCCTCAACATCTGACCTGTCTTTTGTTATGACAATACCATAATCCAGATTTTTCTTCCTGATGAATTGCTCCAATCCTGACACATTAAATGTTGTGTTTCTGTATTTTACTTCAATAGGTAAAATCATATCAGGTGTCCTAACAATGAAATCCACTTCATACCTATCCTTCCAGTAATAAATATTTTTGAATTTTCGTTTCAGGTTGCTATACACAATGTTCTCAATTATATGGCCTTCATCAATTTGCAGTATTATTGAACCAGGCAGTCCTGAATCAATGCAATATATCTTGCGGTCCTTGCGTATTGTACTTTTAAGAGAATCTGAATAAAAAGTTACAATATCAAACAAAAAAGATTTTTTCAGAAAATCTGTGTATTCAATGATTGTATCTGTACTTACCTTGAAAATGTTTGAAAGCCCAGCATAATTGAATTGCTTACCTATATGCTTCATGAAATATACAGCTAGTTCTTCGATAGTATTGGCATTTCTTAAATTAAATACTTTTATTATATCTCTATATATAATATCATTGAAGTATTGCCTTAATTTGATTTTTCTCAGATCCTCTTTCAATGAAACAACTTCAGGAAATCCACCTGAATTAATGTAATTTATCAAATTAATCTTTATTTCATCTTTTTTTGACAAAACATCAGCATTAATTTCAATTTCATTCATATTTGACTGATCCATGGAAGACTTAAGTTTTAGATGAACTTTATTAATGGATAAGTATTCTCTGAATGAAAAAGGATAGATAAGAAAATCCAATTGCCGGCCAGTCAGTTTTTCTACTGAAGTTTTCTCGATCAGAAGTGTTGACGATCCAGAGAGAACAAATTTTAAGTTGGTTGAATCATAATATGTTTTTATCCATGAATCCCAGTTTTCAATATACTGCACTTCATCAAAAAACACAAATATATTCTCCTTTTTAAGGTTGCAGCCAACTAATTCCTGATAGTTATCAAGAATATCTTTGATAATAGTTTCTTTATTATGTAATGAAAGCCCACTGTCGTCAAGCTGAACATATAGTATCTTTTTTGGATCAATTTTTTTTTCAGTCAAAAGATAATTGATCGTCTGATACATCAATGTTGTTTTACCGCACCTCCTTATTCCCATGATTTTTAAAATTTCTCTGCTTGAAATAAACTTAAGAAGTTTATTGAGATAGTGTTCTCTGATTAAACCAATTTTACTTTTATCAATTTTGTTTGTTGTCCACCACGGATTATAATTAGTCAGTATTTCTTTCATTTAATCGATTATAATCGATTTAAATATATAAATTTATCGATTATAATCGATTTATTTTAAGAAAAATATAAATATAACCTATCACTTTGTGATTTGAATCATGAATAAATCAAGTGCAGACTGCGGTGATTGTATTCACCATCAAGAGCAATGATTCTCAAGTTAGTTTAAAAAATATTTTTCAAGACAAAAATTTTGGTTCTTGCGTAAGCTGCATTAAATCAAATTATAATGAATCTAATCCAAATTCATATCTTAAAGTCAAATCCAAATCTCTTAACGGCGGCAGTGGTGTAGTGGCAGCACAGAGGACTGTGGTAAACCTTTGCAAAAGCTTTTACAGCAATCCTCCGGCGCGGGTTCAATTGAGCAATACTCCAGAAGAGTACACTCTGAAAGTCCCGCCTGCCGCCCTTCCTTTTCTTACAGAAGATAATAATGATAAAAACAAAATATACGGAGGTCTCAATATGTTGGACTTGCAGGTAAGCAGTGATTGTATTCATTGTGCTTCCAAAGAATTCTTCACTTCAAAGGTATGTTAAGCAGGCACTGCTCTTCCTGGATGCACAGGCCAATGAAAAGCTTGAAGTGCGTGGTGAGGACATATCATTCTTTGTAAAAGAGCTTATCAGGAAAGGCAGAGATGCAATAGGCCTGACAGGAGAGGACCTTTTCAGAGAATGGAAACTGCGCGAGCGTGAGACTGAGCTTGTCATACTCAAGAAGATAGGCTGGAACGACGAAAAAGCATTGTTCAATAAGCCTGTCCTTTCCCTGATAGGGCCAAAAGATAAAAGCATAGAATTCCTTCCAAAAGAACTCTCTGTTGCAATACCTGAAAAATACAAGACCATTGCGAAAAAATATCTCAATTTCTATGAGCAGCGCGGGTATACATTCAAAAAGATATATCTTAAAGGACAGGTTGAGACTACCTGTTCAATAGGTATCTCTGACCTGGCCATTGATATTGTGTATTCCGGAAAGACCATTGAAAAGCTGGGTCTTTCTGTCTATGACAAGATCTTTAAATCCAATTTTGTCATAATCGGAAAAAAGAGAATTGATCCTAAAGGAGGAAGAATCTGATGATTAGAACCATTGAACTAAATAAAGAGAAGAGTCTTGCCAGAAAAATATTTACACGGAAAAAAATAGACACTAGTATGGTTGAAGAGAGTGTCAGAACAATAATCAATGAAGTAAAAGAAAACAAGGACCAAGCATTATTCTCACTGACAAAAAAGTTTGACAACATGGATCTCACCACAGAGAACATGATGGTATCAAAACAGGAAATAACCGACGCTTATGCAAACCTTACAAAGACACAGATCACTGCAATCAAAAAGGCTGCAAAAAACATCTTCAGATTTGCAGAGAGCCAGATGCCAAAGGAATTCTTCAAAAGCTTTGGGAAAGGAGTGCAGTTAGGTCAGATAATCAGACCTATCGATAAGGTCGGTCTCTATGTTCCTGCAGGAAATTATCCGCTTCCGTCAACAGTCCTTATGACAGCTATACCTGCAATTACTGCCGGATGCAAAGATATAATCATATGCACCCCTCCAAAGTTGGGAAATAACAGAGATGTTGCTGCTGCTGATGCTGTAATTGTTGCCGCAGATATACTTGGCATAAAAAGAATATTCAAGATTGGCGGAGCACAGGCAATAGCTGCCATGGCCCATGGGACAGAGATAATCCCTAATGTCTACAAGATAACAGGACCCGGAAATATCTATGTATCAACAGCAAAAAAGATGCTCTTTGGAAAAGTGGATATTGATATCCCGGCAGGCCCTTCAGAAGTTATGATAATAGCAGATGAAAAAGCAGATCCCATATATATAGCTGCAGATATGCTTGCACAGGCTGAGCACGATGAGCTTGCAGCGGCAATAGCAGTGACTGACTCAAAGAAACTGGCAGAAAGAATTGCTATTGAATTGGAAAAACAGCTTCTGAACCTTCAAAAAAAAAACAGGAAGATTGCAGAAAAATCAATCGAAGACTATGGTGCAATTGTCATTGCAGACAATATTGCTCAAGCGATTGAGCTTGCGAATGAGTTCGCACCTGAGCACCTGGAGATACAGGTTGATGGATTCAATGACCTTGAAAAAATAAAGAACGCAGGCTCTGTATTCTTAGGCAAATATTCAGTTGAAGCTGCAGGGGATTATGCGAGCGGCCCAAACCATACTCTACCGACAGCAGGATTTGCAAAGATGCGGGGAGGCCTCTCTGTATATGACTACGTGAAGATCATCTCTGTCCAGGAATTAGACAAGAACGGACTTGGCAGAATGAAAAAAACAATAACAGCTCTTGCAGAGATGGAATCCTTGATTGCACACAGGAATTCAGTTGAAGTGAGGTTTGAAGATTGAAATGAAATTTAAAATTATCAAAGATAAATATTCAGATTGGTGAAATCAAAATGATTAAAACTAGAAAAGCAATAGAAGAATTTCCTCAATATCAGATACCAGGAGAATCAAGAAAAGAATATCTTCGATTGGATTTTTCAGAGAACACTGTGGGTTGCAGTCCAAAAGTTATTGATGCACTCAGAACAATCTCTACAAAAGACTTATCCATCTATCCTGAATATTCACGTATAAACAAAAAAATTGCTGATTTTCTGGGTGTTGGCTTAAAAAATGTGCTTCTCACAAATGGCAGTGATGATGCGATCCGGCTTCTTTTTGAAGCGTATCTTGAAGAAGGGGATGAAATTCTTCTGATGGAACCTAGTTTTGATATGTTTGAGTTCTATGCAAAGCTCCGTAATGCAAAAATCAAAAAAGTCCTCCTCAATGATGATCTGACCTTTCCGGATCAAAGATTCATCGACGCTATCAGTGAGAAGACAAAGACAATTGTGCTCTGCAATCCTAACAACCCCACAGGAACAGTCATCAAAAGAGAGACAATAATCAATGTGCTGGAAAAATCTGATGGAATTGTGCTTGTTGACGAAGCTTATTATGATTTTTTAAATGAAAGTGTCATCAATCTCACTCAGGAATATGAGAATCTTGCTGTTGCAAGGACCTTTTCAAAAGCATACGGACTTGCCGGCCTAAGGTCAGGTGTCATTGCATCCTCAAAAGAGATTATATCAAGTCTCTCAAAAATCAGTTCTCCGTTTGCAGTAAATTCTGCTGCAGTCATAGGGCTTGGTGCAGCAATTGAAGACAAAGATTATACTGAGGAGTATGTAGCAGAAATTGAAAAAAGCAAAAAATATGTATTGAATGAATTGAAAAAGACTGGCATCATGACCTATCCTACAGCCGCTAATTTTTTTGTTGCAGAATTTGGCAATGATGTTGATTCTGTTTGCGATGAATTTAGGAAAAGAGGAATCCTTATTAGAAACAGGAATACAAAATCATTGCTCAAAGGCTGTGCAAGAATATCTTTTGGGACATTGGAACAATCAATAACCTTTATTTCAGCACTAAAAGATATCCTGGCTGCAGATGAAAAATCTGTCCAAATAAAGACCGATGCTATCCTCTTTGACATGGATGGCGTGCTTATTGATGTGAGCAAATCCTATAGGACAGCCATAAAGATGACAGCAGAGATTTTTCTGAAGAAGTTTGGTATAATCAGGGATTTTTCAGATGATGATATCCAGAGCATCAAGGAAAAATCAGATACAGGCAATGATTGGATTGCCTCAAAAGAATTGATAAAAAAGTCTCTCAACCGAAAAGAGATCAAAAAGACCCTGAAGAATGAGACCAATGAAAACATTTTGACAGGTGATCCAAAAAAAAGCAATATCGTCAGGATATTCCAGGAACTGTATCTTGGAAGCAGGACTTTTGAGGAGAGATACAATCTCAGGCCTGAGATGGATGTTTCCGGCCTAATAGATAATGAAAATCTGGCTGTGACCAAAGAGACCCTTAAGGCTGCCAACAAAAAATATCCTTTAGCCATTGTTACATCAAGACCCAGGTATGAGGCAAGATATGCACTGGACTATTTCAGGATAAAAGAATTTTTTCAGACAGTCATAGCCATGGAAGACATGCCACTTGGCAAAAGCCAGGGAATCAGGATTGCCCTAAAAAGACTAGGAAAAGACAATGGCGTATATCTTGGTGATTCAGTCTCTGATATGGCAACTGCATGTGCTGCAGGTGATATGCAGGCAATTGGAATTATTCCACCAGGAACAGAAGATAAGGAAAAGCTCTCAACCCTCCTCTATGACAATGGAGCAGTCAATGTCCTTGATGATATCAATGAAATTCTCAATATAATAGATAGGTGATATGAATGGAAGAAAAAAGTCCTTCACAAAATATGCCACAGAACAGAGCTTCAGAAATCAAGAGAAAGACAAATGAGACAGATGTAAAACTCATGATGAACCTTGATGGAAAAGGGCAAAATAAAATCATCACACAGGTTGGCTTTCTAAACCACATGCTGGAGCTTTTTGCAAAGAACTCTTTGATTGACCTGGATATCAAAGCAACAGGAGACATAGAGGTAGATGAGCATCACACTGTTGAAGACATAGGAATCGTGCTGGGTCAGGCCATATCTAAGGCCATCGGAGATAAAAAAGGTATCAATAGGTACGGAACCTCAATCATTCCTATGGATGAGGTGCTGGCTCTGGTCAGCCTTGATCTTTCAGGCAGGTATGCATTTTGCTTTGACTGTAATTTCAGCCGTGAAAAAATCGGAGACCTTTCAACAGAATTGGTGTATGATTTTTTTGAGGCGATTGCGCAGAATGCAAAGATGAACCTACACATAAAGCTACTCACTCCTGGCAGGAATGATCACCACAGGATTGAAGCAATTTTCAAGGCTTTCGGAAGAGCAATAAAAGAAGCTGCCAGCATAGATGAAAGACTCATTGGAGAGATTCCAAGTACAAAAGGTGTATTATGATGATAGCAATAATTGATTATGGCGGCGGAAACACCGGAAGTGTAAAAAACGCTCTGGATTACTTAGGTTTTCAGTCAAAAATTACGTCAGATAAAAAAGAGATACTCAATGCACAAAAAATAATCTTCCCCGGGGTCGGCAATTTTGAGGATGTGATGGCACAAATTAAGATAAGAAAATTGGGTGATGCAATAAAAGATGCGATAGATAAAAAAATCCCTTTCCTTGGCATCTGTGTCGGCTATCAGACTCTTTTTGAAACCAGTAAAGAATCTGAAACAATCAAAGGTCTGGGCATTATCAAAGGGAAAGTAGTGAAGTTCAAAACAATAGGACTTAAGATTCCCCAGATAGGCTGGAACAAGATAAGAATTGTAAAAGAATCAATGCTTATGAAGGATGTGCCTGATGACTCGTTTGTCTATTTTGTGCATTCATATTATCCTGAAGTATCTGATAATGCAATTGTGCTTACAAAGACAGCCTATGGTAATGAGTTTGCAAGCAGTATTGAAAAAGGCAATCTTTTTGCAACACAGTTCCATCCGGAAAAATCAGGAAAAGCAGGATTGCAGATACTTAAAAATTTTTGTGAGATTTGATACAATTTATTTTTTTTTGCAGTGATGACTCGGTGCGCTCCTTAATTGCCAATAAGGGGTAAGGCAGGCTGTTTTTTTATTTTTTAGATTATTATCTGGACATGGCAGGATATATCTTATCGTCAAATAATCTGTCAAGAGGTCGGTATAATGAAGGGTGATATCCTTTTTCCCCATTCTTCCGGTCATTTACATAATGATTTGTCATGGTCTCAATCTCTGGGTCAATCACTTCAATAGGAGATAGATTGCATAAAATTTGTCTTGCTCTGTATGCAGCAACCACCTTTTTAACAAGCAATTCTGGTGAATTTGCAAGGATCATGAATGAATTTGAGTTCTTTTTCTTTCCTAAAGACATATGGGCCAATGCCACAATATCAGACAGCTCAAGCGCATACTGCGAATGCCACATCTATAAGTTGAGTATTGAATTTATTCCTTTGCTGGGAGTTTGCTCTGATTTCATTGGTGTGTACTTCAAAAACATCTATTGGATCATATGCAGGAAATATTATGCTGTCATAATATTTCTGCTGCTCTTCTAAAAACTGTATTCCTCTTTCTTCAAAATCTGATGCAGGCTTCTTAAATCTCTGCATCAATTCCAAGTGCATCTTTATGCGATCATCGACTGAATCACCATCTGAGTCTGCAATAGGGACCTCTGTAGTACCAAGTAAAAAAAGATCCCCAAACCCTGCCAATTCCTTGAGTGGTTTTCTGCTTTCCTTTGCAGCTAGTCCTCCTATATGTGCCCCCCCTGGACAAGCACCAGTGACAAGAGCTTTAAAATACGGACTTTTACCAATCTCATCTCCAACCTCTTTAGCGATATTTACTTTTTTGTCAAGTTGATATCCAACTCCTGCACCACCAAAAATTGCCGCGACTATTCCTTCTTTTTCAACAGGATAAGGTGAAGAATCCTCAGGAGCATAAATATGATATCCAACATAACTCAAAACATCAAAATAATCAATACAAAAGGTGATTCCAATGCAATACAAACGATTAATTATCTGCCTTGACATCGACGATGGAAAGGTAGTGAAATGTGTGAAGTACAAAAACCCAAAAATCGCTGGCAATCCGGTGACACTGGCAAAAAAATACTATGAACAGGGTGTTGACGAACTTATCTTTGTTGACATCACTGCAAGCATTGAAAAGAGGAAACTGATGCTTGATCTGGTCAGGAAAGTCTCAAAAGAGATATTCATACCTTTCACTGTGGGAGGCGGCATAAACACTATTGATGATATGGGTGAAATCCTTGCTGCCGGCGCTGATAAAGTGGCGATTTGCACAGCTGCAGTGAAGAATCCTGAACTGATAACCAGGGGTGCAAAGAAATTCGGCTCCCAGGCAATTGTTGTCTCTATTGATGTCAAGAAAAACACTGAAAAAGACAATTGGGAAGTATATATTATGGGTGGCAGAGAAAACACAGGGCTTGATGCAATAGAATTTGCAAAAATCTGTGATAAACTTGGTGCCGGTGAGATCCTCCTCAATTCTTTGGATAGAGATGGCACAAACAAAGGATATGAACTGGATCTACTTAAGATGATTTCAGAGGCAGTCAGCATACCTGTCATTGCATCAAGCGGAGGAGGAACCCCAAGACAGATACTGGAAGCCTTCACAAAAGGCAGAGCAGATGCTGCTCTTGCTGCATCCATGTTCCACTATAATAGATATACTGTAGAAAATGTAAAGAATTACCTAAAAAATAAAGGAGTTGAAATAAGATGATAATACCAAGTATTGACATAATGGACGGCAAGGCAGTGAAGCTTGTCAGAGGCAAGGAAGGCACTTCAAGGTATTTTGAAGACCCACTGAGGCTTGCAGAAGAATACTCACTTTATCCTGAAGTGAATTTGATTGACCTTGATGCTGCATTTGGCAAAGGAGAAAATACAGAACTCTTAAAAAAGCTATGCAGAATATGCGACTGCAATGTCGGCGGCGGCATCAGGTCCTTTGGGAAAGCTGATGGACTTTTAAAAGTCGGTGCAAAAAAAATAATCATAGGAACATCTGCAAACAAAGAATTTCTCAGACAATTGGCAAAGGAAAAACTAATTGTGGCAATCGACTCAAAACAAGGGAAAGTTGTTGATAAGGGCTGGACATCATCTACAGATATGACCCCTGCTGAAAGAGTCTTCGAGCTTCAGGATTATTGCAGCAGCTTTATCTATACTTATGTTGACAAGGAAGGTCTGATGCAGGGAATTGACATAGATACTGTAAAGACACTGAAAAAAATCAC
>JAHIYL010000226.1 GCA_018815145.1 Nanobdellota archaeon
AAAGACTATAAGACAATTGAAATGATAAGGAATTGGAATGAATCTTTCTACGAATCAAAATGATGCTCTTTTTTGACGTTGACGGAACACTATTTGACATATCAAGGCGATTTTATTTTGTATATAAGAAAATTGTGACTGGTTTTGGTTACAAATGTCTGGATTATGATGAGTACTGGTCACTCAGAAAGAACAACCGAACAACAAAGGATATTTTTCTAATGAGTGGGACCGAGGAGCTTTTACAGGCATATTACGAGCAAAGACGACAGGAATTTGAGAGATTATATACAATAATCAAATGTGATAGGTTGATTGTGCACCCTTCTCTATTAAGTGACCTTAAGAAAAAAAAACATAAATTGGTTATTGTTTCAGCAAGAGACAATAAAGAAAATTTATTAAGAGAACTTGAGTTCAACAAGATTGATATGTATTTTGACACTGTCCTGACAACACCAATGTTTTCAACTGCAAAAGATAAGGTAAACGCAATTACATTGAATTTTAAGGATCTATCTAATAAAGATATAATAATCGGAGATTCCGAATCTGACATATTAGCTGGAAAGGCCTTAAAAATAAAAACAATAGCTGTTCTTTCTGGCATTCGGAATAAGGATACTCTGGCAGAGTTGGAACCGGACATGATAGTACATACTGTAAATAATATCAGAGAGGTGATTTTGTGAAGGTAGAATATCTCGCACTTAAGGCTGAAAACCTCCAATATAGAGAAGAAATAATCGATAGAATCAATCAAGTTTTGGATACATCATTATTTATTTTGGGACCGGAGACAGAAGAATTTGAAAACAATATCTCATCAATGCTGAATGTAACGCATGTAATTGGTGTAAATTCCTGCACAGATGCATTATTCCTTGCATTGAAAGCAATTGACATTAAAGAGTCTGACGAGGTTATAGTGCCGGCAAATTCTTTCCTGTCCTCGGCAACCAGTATAACAAATGCAGGGGGCAAACCTGTTTTTATTGATATTAAAGACAACTATCTTATTGATGAGGGACTGATAGAAAAAAAGGTAACCAAGCGAACAAAAGCAATAATTCCTGTTCATCTGACAGGCAAACCCTGTAACATGGACCGGATCTGTTCAATGGCAAAAAAGTATGATCTGCATGTCATAGAGGATTGCGCCCAAGCAGTAATGGCAAAATGGAAGGGAAAATATGTTGGAACTTATGGCTTATGCGGTTGTTTCAGTCTTCACCCACTAAAGAATCTCTCTGCATGCGGAGATGGTGGTTTCATTACCACTAATGATGAAACCCTTTATAATAGATTGCTTCAGATTAGAAATATCGGTCTGAAGAACAGAAATGAATCTGATATTATTGGATTTAATTCTCGGCTGGACTCTTTACAGGCAGCAATTGTGAATGTGAAGTTGAAGTACATTGATGAAATTACTCATAAACGAAGACAGAATGCAAATCTTTACTACAAATTACTGTCAAAACTGAATTGCAAATCAATTAAATACATCCCTCAGGATGCAGATGATGAGTTTTCAGTGTTTCATACCTTTGTTATCAGAGCAGAAAATAGAGATGAATTAGCTGAATTCTTAAAAGAAGAAGGTGTTGAAACAAAAATTCATTATCCTATTCCTATCCATAAACAAAATTGCTATTCTTCAGCAGGTGCACAGGTTCTAAGCAATGTTGAAGAACAGGCCAGAGAAATTATTTCTTTGCCAATACATCAGTTCCTGACAAGACAACAAATTGAGTTTGTATGTCAGAAGATTGAGATGTTTTATAAACAAAAAGCGGTTACTTACAAAAAATGAGTCCATTTTATATCAATAAGGACAGTAAAGCTTTGTTAGATCCTATTTTCTCTGTCCTCTCCTCTCTCTCGGTCCTTGTCATCGGCGACACAATCATAGACCATTACATCTTTGCTCTACCGAAAGGAAGGGCTGTCAAAGACCCAATTCTCTCCGTTGAGTTCAAGTATCAGGAGAAATATGCAGGAGGCATACTCGCAATAGCCAACCATATCAGTTCCTATGTGAAAGAAATCAAGCTTGTGACACTTGTAGGCGCTAAGAAAAGCAATATAGATTTCATCAAAAAGTCCATGGGTCAGAACATACATCTCCAGACATTCTTCAAGCCGAGCTCCCCTACGACAGTAAAGAAAAGATACATAGATTCCTACAGGAACCACAAGCTCTTCAAGATAGAGTATATGGATGACAGGCTTATCAGGCCGGAGCTGACCAAGGAGATATGCGAATATCTCTCCCAGGAAATTCCAAAGCATGACCTTGTCCTTGTGGGTGATTTCGGACATGGCTTCCTTAATCAGGAGATTCGATCAGTTATAGAGAATAAGTCAAAATTTCTCTCCATCAATGTCCAATCAAACAGCGCAAACATGGGCTATAACTATGTGAACCACTACAAGCATCCTGATTTTATGACAATGGATGAGCAGGAAGTCAGGCTGCCATTGATGAAGCGCTTTGATGATATTGAAAATGTCATCCGGGACTTCCATTCAACATTCGGTCATCAGAAGTTCCTGGTGACTCTCGGGAAAAAAGGTGTGCTTTACTATAATGAAGGCAAGATACATCATGCACCAATCCTAATAACGGATGTGGTTGATACTGTGGGTGCTGGAGATGCAGTCTTCGCGCTTAGCTCTCTTTTTGTCTATACCAATGCTGGAAACGACCTTATCCTCTTCATCGCGAACTGTGCCGGCGGCATAAAATCTAACATCATGGGCAACAAGGAATCTGTCACAAAAGAAAAACTCATAAAATTCATCGAGGAGCTGCACAATGAACTGGAATGAATACAAAAACCTGATAGCAGAACTTCTGGATAAGCTTGTGTTCGACAAAGAGATCCTCCGGATACTCAAAGATTCAATTAAGAACAATCAGAAGATATTCATTGCCGGAAACGGCGGCTCTGCTGCAAACGCAGCCCATCTCTCCTGCGACCTCTCCCTCGGTGCAAACAAAGACTGGAAAGAAAACTCAAATAGATACAAAGCAATTCCTTTGACTGAGAATACACCTTATCTTCTTGCAATTGCAAATGACACAGATTATTCACAGGTCTTCAAACAGCAGCTGATAAATCTTGCTTCCAAAAATGATATCCTGATTGCAATATCCGGTTCAGGAAACAGCCCTAACATATTGGAAGCTGTGCAATACTCAAAAGAAAAAGGCATGATTACGATAGGTATAAGTGGCTATGATGGCGGAAAGCTAAAAAAACTGTCTGACTTCAATGTCCATGTTGAATCAATGTGCATGGAGGCGTGTGAAGATGTACACTGTGTTTTCAGCCATTTCCTTGCAACCTGGCTGAGAGAGAATTCTGATTGACTCTTTACTGTTTTTCAAGAAGTTCAATTTTTAACTGTTCAAAATCCTTTCCCTTAACATCAATATACTTTGCATCAATATTCTCTGCAAATGATTTGTCATCCATACTGTCACCAAACACAATAATTGCACCATAATCCTCTTTACACTTATTCATCTTTTCCAACGCATCATTGAACATGTCAACAGAGGGTTTTCTTTTTGTCCTTTCCTTGACATAACTCATATCAAAAGCCATTTTTTCCTTATTATTTTCGTAAAACTCTCTGTCTGCATCTGGACAGAACCCCCATTGATTAATATTAATGCCTTTTTGCTTCAATAAATTATCAATGTGACTATTTATCTCTTTCACTCTTTCTTCATCAAAAAGGCCTCTTGCTACCCCTCCCTGATTGGTCACAACAATAAAATCACAGTCATTTGTTGAATTCATGTGCAAGAGCAGATTTATCAGATCATGATTTAGTTGCACCTGCTCTTTCCAATCCTTGTCTTTTCCCAAAAAATCCACATTTTCAATGATTGTACCGTCTCTGTCCAAGACAACAAGCATTTTCTTCAGCTCAATTGATCTGATATACTTAATAAGTTCTGTTGTTGAAAGCTTCTCGTCTTTTGTAAATACAATCTTTCCTCCAACTGATTCTATTGCTTTTTTCTCTCTTGTTATTCCTGGTGTTGTCTTGCCAACATAATCCGGTCCCTTGATATAAAAATTCGGCCTCAGTATCTCTATCAGTTCTTCCGCCCCCTTATATCTACTGATAATGACATAATCTACTGATTCAAGCTGGCTGACAGAATACGCCCGTATATTTTCAGAAAATATGGGCCGGCCATTTGCTTTTCTTTGTCCTGTATGCTCATCTGATGTTATTGCCACGACCAATATATCACAGCTTTTCTTGGCAGAATCCAGATGCTTCATGTGGCCTGGATGGAGAAGATCATAGCCGCCTACACAGAGACCAACAGTTTTACCTGCTTTCTCCAGAGTTTTGATTATAGCAACCAGTTTGTCCTCTGATACAATTTTTTTAGTATAATATTTTTCCAGACCATTAATTTTGAACATCTTATTTCCTCATTCTATTGAATATCTTAAATTTTTTTGGTTTAAAGTTGGTCAATTCCAACAAATATGAAATTTCTTTCTTGTTGAAAAGGCCAGTCATAAAAACCATTGCTGCATATACTAGGCCGCATATGCTAAGCGTCACAATCATCTCAGGTATGACTGGTATGGTAAATACTTTTTTTAAGACAGAAAGCACAATCAAGAATATTGCACCAGAAACAAATATCTTCAACCAGCGTCTATAGGGAAAATTTATACCTACAAATTTATTAAAATAAAACAGTGATACTACAAACTGGGAAATTAGGCTTGCTGCCAATGCAATCGATGCTCCAATCACTCCAAACTTTGGAATAAAAACTAAAGAGAACACTAAATTTACTATGGCACCAACATAGACTGCTTTTGTTACAGAAAAGGGTTTGCCTATTGCTGCCACAACATTTAAATTAATTCCTGTAAATACTGTAAACAAAATACCAGTAAGGATTATCCTCAAAGAAAGACCAACTAATGTGACAATAGATCCAAAAAAGCTTGTTGTATAACTAAGGAACTGATTTCCAAATACAAGCCTGACAATGATATCTGGAAATGAAAAGAAAATAAGGATGACTGGCCAGATAAGGATTGGGAGATAAGAATACAACAGATATACCATCTCTTTTACTTTATTTTTGTTACCCTTTGCCCATTCTGTAGCAGCATATGGTTTTATGACTGCTGAAAATGGTTTACCAATGAACAGCGCAAGTACTGCAGTAGGGTAAGCAACACTGTAGATTCCGACATGAATAACCCCTGAAAATATGGTCAGAAGGTTCACATTAAATGGACCCAGCAACAGATCTGCGCCAGTTCCAATAACTAACTTAAGAGAATAATTAAAAAATTCCTTGATCATATCTATTGTTAGAATCATCTTGTGTTTCAAAAAATTAAAATTTTTGAGCAAAATATAGACAATCACAATCACACCAACAAACT
>JAHIYL010000002.1 GCA_018815145.1 Nanobdellota archaeon
ATGATCTTCATTAATCCATTCTGGTTTTTTGTGGCCAGCTTCTTTTATGGTTACATTTTTATTTTTTGCCCGTGCAAAATATACCAGATTGAGTGAATCAGTTCCAAATCCATGGCCGGCAGGATCTGTTCCAAAAAAAGTCCTGCCTGTTCCCATAAATGATATATCATAGATATCAAGTCCGCATTCCTTTTCTACTCTTTTTACTAAGGAATCTTCTGTATGCATACCTCTTGTTATATAACCACCGATCGGCCATTGCAGCCCGATGCCGGGAGCAACCTCGTCTCTTGTGACAACAAGTATCTTTCCATCATGCTCGATAAATACATCATGGCAGCGGATGACATAATTAGGATGGACATATTTGTGATAGAATCTTTTGATGAATCCATTATGTAGCTTCTCCTCTAAACCTGTTGCATCAGACGGGACCAGATAATCTTTCATTTTAACAGAAAATTGATTCACCCTGCCTGTCTTTGGATACCCATTTGGTCAAAATACTGTGCTTGTGAGATAATTCTGTAAGGAGGACCTTCAGGCATCAGTATCCTGGTCTCTCTTCTTACATCCTTACTTGAGAAGATATCAGCCGGATCCCAGCTTGAATCTGATGTCTCGAGTGCGACCATGCCATTTATCCCTGCGATGACAGAATGTGAAGTGTTTGTTGATAATTCATAGCTTTCTCCTACTTTCATTTTGATTACAACCTGGTTTTTACCTTCATATATATGAGCCATTTGAGGTTCTTTTAGATATTCCATTACTTCATGCCCTTCAATTGGCAGCTCCTCATGAGGTCCGCCCAGAGATTCGCCAATATAAAATCCTTCACCATAAAGAACAGTGAATGTCTCTCCTTTTCCTTTTTTTACGGTTCCTCCACTATCTGTAGCGTATTTTTCTGCCAGTTCTCCTTGTTCAATTGACCATTGTTTTTTAGGATCAGGTACTAAATAGTCAAAATCATCTATTGGATATTCTGGAAGTTCTCCTTGATTTCGTCCAAATTCAGTATTAATCTCACTCAGGTCTATAAGATCTTCCAGTCCAGTTGGTCGATCTGAACCACTTTTTACAATATATACTGTCTGATGCCTATGGTCTGGCAATAGTTGACCCGGCTTCCAAGCAAGGAATTTTGCACAACGGGTAGCGGAATTTTCAATCATATATACCCCAAGTCCGATATTGTCAAAATCTCCTAATCCAGATTCAATATTATCTAACTCAGATGAAGGAACAGTGTCGCCAATTTTATATCCGGGATTTGTCAGGGAAAAATCAGCAACTTCAATTAGTCTTTTATTCTCTATAAATTTAAAAGACGGCATTGCTTTGTCCATTAATCTGGCATAAGCCTCCTGTTCTTTTTCATATCTCTCTTTAGTAAGCATTTTTTCCAATCCTCCACATCTGTTTTAATTGGCGTATCATATTTTATATATAAAAGTTTTCAATAATTAAATTTATTAACTGAAAAAATATCAATTATTCAATGAAGCCTGTTTTCAAAAATTACTTTTTTATTTTTTTGATTGTGATAATGATTGCAATTGTTACGTTGTCTGCTTTTAAAAAAACTTCACTACAAAAAAATTTTGAACAGGATCCAAGTGCTGATGGTGCTTACATTGCTGACAGTGTGGATGGAGGAGGAGATGCTGATCCTGCAGACACCAATCCTGATGAATATGATGAGGCAATTTTTGAAGGGCTGCATCATCCGGGCCATGATCCAGTCCCAATCGAGGAATTTATTGGAAATTATGAAGGACTGATTGCTATAGGTCAATTTAGAATAACTGAGCTATCAGAATTTGATTTCACAGGTAAAGAAGGATTAAAACCTATTGTTGATAAAAAGAAAGAGAAAATCATGAATGGCATTGCATTTCTCGAAAAAATAAGGGACAATCCAGCCATGGTTGACCTTGATGGTGACAGCAAAGTCTCAGATTTTGAGCGTGGCATGCTGGAGCCGGATCTGTCAAATTCTGTCTTTGATATCAGGAGTGAGATATACCTGGGCGATGACCCTGAGATCCTTGAACACATCTATAATGGAGAGACAGTGTTTGAGGTTGATGCCGGTGAGTCAGCTCTATCATTCTCACCAATTACAGGCAATGCAGTGCGGATCGTCAATAGAGAAGACTTTGGGCAGGAGAATAAGCAGGATGACGAATGCTTTGGAAGAAATTATGTTGAGATAATCATTGAAGGAGGATTGTTAGAAGATAAGGGATTTATGCAAATTCTTGACAATTACATCAACGCTGAAGAACGTCGTGGGAAATACTGCCTATACCCATATGCTTGGAATGATGTATTTGCAGACAGCTTGGAAGATAAGGCAATAAGACTGAGGACCCATCTTGTGCAGGAATGGAACAATGACAAGGAACACTTCAAAGGCGCATTATTCATAGGTAACATTCCTTATTATGTATTTTATCATAGAAATAAAAATGATCCAGCAGAAACCTATGGTACAAAGGTGAGTGACTTGTTCTTTATGGATTTGGACGGCAAAATGCGGACCAAAGAGATTGGTCATGATTGCCATTTCATTCACATATGTTCCATATATTCAACTCCAGAGGAATGCAATAGTAAATATGTAAAATCTGAAGCAGGTGAGGAAAATGCTTGCATATGGGATGATGCTAAAGAAAGATGCAGGGATTCTGTGGATTGTGCTGAACTCTCACCAGATTTATGTATTGACCAGCAAACATGCATGCTGAAACCGATAATGGTATCAACCCATGAAAAGGGTACTGATGATTTCACTGGTACAGTTACTGGCGATATCTATGCAGAGATTTTTGTCTCAAGATTCTATCCTCCTGTTGAAGATGAAAAAGTGGAAATGCTCAAGCACCTGCTATCGAAGATAATTGATGCAAAGGAAGGAAAGACATTCCTTAACCATAATGCAGTTTGGTTCAAGTACAGTTACAATACCCCTTCTTTATCCATAGGAATTGAGGATTCCATTACATCCATATACCCTGATTTCAGCAGTGCCTTCAGATCTGATAGTCAGTACCCATTAAAAAATACTTATGATCTTAATTTTTTCCGGGGGATGTATCAAAATAATGAGCTTGCTGTCATGGAAATACATAGTACGGCTAAATTCTTGTTTTTTGATGAGGAAGATGTACTGCAAGTTCCTTCAATGGTGTTAAACAATGATGACATAAAAATTCTGAACCCTTATTTTTATTTTGTTCTTTCAGGTTCTTGCTCGGTGGCTGATATCACTCAGCCAAACTACATTGGCGGGCAGTTCCTGTTCCATGATTCAGATTATGTAATAACATTCTTTGGGAACAGTGGAGGAGGTTACTTGTATGACATTGATGTATTCCTGATTTTCCTGTCACAAAAACAGGATTTCGGCACAGCATATATGACGTGGATGAATCATAGATTGTTGCAGGTCGAAGGTGCCGGCCAGATTGAAAAAAGATACTATGACTACGGAAGGATGCTGATGGGAGACCCGTTCCTCACTTTGAATGAACTGCAGCCTTCACCGGAATATTTCAATTATATTTACAATTCAGGTGATAATTTGCTAAAATATAAGTGCGGATTGTGTCTCAGTGAGAGGAATAATATATATAAAATATTTGAAGATGGTGATTTATGTAAAAGCATGCTGATAACAAACAACGAAGATGAAAAAATCTATCTTGACAGCAAAATGAACCCTTTTGTGTGCATCGATGATAAATGGAAAAATGCTGGCTGCTGGGCCACTGCTTCAAGCAGAAAAAATGATTTGTCAGTAGTAATATATAGGCTAGGCGACAAAAGTTATCCATTGCCACCGGATATCTACACAAGGCCATTCATCATAACAACACCAGATATATCTTATCCTGATATTGAGACTGGAAAATCATTTATCTGCAAAGAACAGTCATGGAGCAAAAAAAGTGAAATCAAACTTCTGCTGGATTTACTTCAGAGTCTCTTTAGTCCTTAGCAATTTATTATACTTAATCGCAAACCTATGTGCCTCGTCCCTTATCTGCCTCAGGAAAAGAAGTGACCTGTCATTTTTCTTCAAGACTATGGGTTCAGTTGATGCCGGTGTGAATATCTCTTCCTCCCGTTTGGCGAGCGCAATTATTGGCACACTTAGGTTTAATTCTTTAAGCTCTTTCAATGCTGCTGAGAGCTGCCCTTTTCCGCCGTCAATCACAATGAGATCAGGGAAACGTTGCTTTTCATTCTTCAATCTGGTGTAACGTCTTTTTACAACTTCAGCAATGCCTGCAAAATCATCAATTTTATCGATTGAACGGATCCTGAATCTCCTGTAATTACTCTTGTCTGGAATGCCGTTCCTGAACTGGACCATTGATCCTGCTGTTGATGTGCCTGAAAGATGCGATATATCAAAGCATTCGACGACAGATGGTGGATTGTTCAGATTAAGGCTTTTTTGCAGGAATTCAACCTTTTCAATGTTCCCAAAGTGTGTGATCTCAATATTTCTTCTGACAAGCCGGAGCAATTTTGATTTTTCTCCTTTTTCAGGAATTATGACTCTGACATTGGTTTTTTTCCTTTTTTGCAGGAATATTCTTAATGCATCACTGATATTTTTGGGAAGGATGAGTTCTTTTGGTATTGTGTGCTCAGAATAGTATTGTGATAGGAAATTCTCAAAAAAGTCTTCATTATAGTCAAATGTGAATTCCTGCTTGTTTTCCAGAATACCTTTCTTAATATTGAAGAGCATCAGATAGACAATGCTGTCTTTCACAACATAGTTTATTATGTCTTCATTATACCTTTTCTGACGCTCCATATTCTGTTTTTCCTCAAGCCATTCAACAGCTTCTATCTGTTTCCTGATCTCAAGGGCTCTTTCATATTCCTGTTGTTTGGAATATTCCAGCATCTGTTTTTTAAGTCTCCTGATTAAAGGCATGATATTGCCCTTCAGCACAAACCTGATATTGTCAAGTTTCTTTTTGTATTCCTCCCGGGAGATAAGTCCAATGCAGGGTGCATCACATAATCCGATGTGATATCTAAGGCATGCTTTTTTTGGAAATCTTCTGCAGGTCCTGAGCTTGAATGACTTTCTTAGTAGTTCCAGTATATAATCTCTTGTCTCTGCTGATGTGAATGGCCCGAAGAAGCTGCCCTTCCCTGTCTTTTTCCGGGCAATCATCAATCTGGGAAATTTTTCATCAGGTATCTCGATATAGGCATATCTCTTTGCATCCAGGAGATTGATGTTGTATTTCGGCCTATGTTTTTTTATCAGGTTGTTCTCAAGAATCAATGCCTCTACTTCACTATCGGTAACGATATAGTCAACATCATCTATGTTTCCCACCAGAGCAGTTGTCTTTGGATCCAGTATCTTTTTGGAGAAATAACTGCCTACTCTTTTTTTCAGGTTCTTGGCTTTGCCGATATATATGATTCTGTCTTTTTTATCTTTGAAAAGATAGCATCCCGGGTTGGATGGAAGCGTGAATTGCATAAAAAAGAGTAAAGTGAGGGAGTTTTAAAAAAATATGGGGTGGATGTGCCTGGAGTCAGACAGTTTTGCAATTACTGCATCAAATCATGATTTTTTTGTTTCAATAGCAAAAAATTTTGAAGCAGGTTTTTTATGTAAATTTTGTGAATCATCAAATTATGTCAATCACACATATAATTCTCGATTTTGACGGCACTCTGACCAATGTATTTGAAGAATTGAAAGACTATGATAATGACTATACAGTCACTCTTGCCGAATTACTGGATGCAGATGTTGAAATTCTATGGGAAATATATCAGGAGACCAAAATGGAAGTTATTAATGATCCTTCCAAAGGTTGGTCATATAATGGACAGATAGTCTGTCATGCAAATGCAGATCCATATATGCCGGTAAATACAGTCTTTCCTGAAGTCCTCCAGATATTAAGAGATGGTGAGTATGACTCTCTTGGAGATAGGTTGAGTGCTTTTTACAAAGAACTGAATTTTGATGCAAAAGTGTTTGAAGGTAAAACAAATGAAGATATTTTGGAAAAAGCCTACCAAAAGTCAAAGAAAAAGACAGGCATAATTTATAGAGAAGGATTAGAAACTTTCCTGCAAAAATTGACTGCAAAGTACAGTGTAGCAATTGTAACTAGCTCCGGGGAAAGTGATGTGAAGGACATTGTTGAAAAACTTGGATACAAGGGAATTATTGAAGTAGTTGGCGATGCCTACAAGCATGACAATAATCCTGATTTTACAGAAGTTGAAGCTGAGCATCGGATAGAAGGGTTACCTAGGCCAGTCCTTCTCAGAAGAGAAAAATATTTTGACAAACTCAAAGAATTAGAGACTGAAAAAGGATTCAGACCGGAAAATACTGCAGTTATAGGTGATATCTATGAACTTGATCTGGCACTTCCAGAACATTTAGGTTACACTGCAATCCAATTAAGGACTGAAGGAACACCTGAATATGAAGCCCAATATCATGCAGCAGCTAAAAATACACATCTATTTGACAATTATTCACAGATATTGGACTTTTTCGAACTCTAAAA
>JAHIYL010000227.1 GCA_018815145.1 Nanobdellota archaeon
CAGCCCCACATCTGTATTCAATACTACAGAGATGCTCATCTTATTTAAGAGAGCAGAATAAGCCCGGTGTTCTGTGAATTCAGCTAAAAAATATTTCTTGATGTAGTCTATTATTACGGGTGAGATTCCTCCTGCAAGATAGATATGTGAAGGAATGAGATGAAGAGCAGAATCCCTGACAAATCTGGCATAGAACTTTGTGAATTCCATTAATGTGAGATTGCAGAGTTCATCATTCTTAGAACAGCTGGTGACTGTCTCGGCTGACATGATATGATTGCTGTTTATTTTTATTCCAACTTTTGAATCCCTGTCAATATTTGACTTTATTGCAAGATGGCGATAGATATTGACAATGCCTCTTCCGGATATCAGGTCTTCATAATAGATGATATCACTCTTCTTTTTTTTGATTGACTCTATCAACTGATAATCATGTATGTCTTTAATCCCTGCTAGCGTCTGGCCGCCTTCTCCTGGCACAACTTTTCCATCTATGACATAGGCTTTGCCTAGGCCTGTGCCCGGTCCAACAACCATCTGGACATTATTGTTGAAACCTGTCTTTCTGACAGAATAAAGATCTTTTTCTTGAAGCACAGATACTCCTTTTCCGACAGCAAAAAAATCATTTACCAGTGTTACATTTATGTTAAGATATTTTTCAAGCTCAGCCTTATCTATTTTCAGGTCTGCATTAGTAAGTTCAGCTTTCTTTCCTACAATAGGTCCTGCAAAACCAATGCCGCACATAGTTATGCTGTATTTTTTATTATTTTTGAGAAATTCTTTCATGACTGGCAGAAGACCCATCAATTTTTTTGTAGGATATGTCTTTTTTGCGACAAGCTTGTTATCTTTTGCAATACCAAGCCTGGTATTTGTACCGCCAATGTCAAGAGCAAGAACTGCTGATTCTTTTTTTGCCATCAAATCATTTCAAAGAAACCAGGTTTAAATATTTTTGGAAAATGAATTCAAACTTCAGAATCCTTTAAGTGTCTTCTGTTTAACACTTGATGAGAATGAGATCGGATTGATTGCAAGTCCGTCTTTTGCGCAGACCACTGTTGTCTTTGAATTCTTCTGCAGTTCTCTTGCCTCATATAATGGGTCTGCCTGTAACATCTTGACACCAAAATGAGTAATTATTGCAAGCTTTGGTTTTATATGCTCTATGAATCTTTGCGCATCATCTGTATTTGAGTTTTTGCCGCCTTCTACGCCTCTGGGATGCACAACATTCATTATCAATATATCTGAGTTTAGGTATTGATCAGCTATTTCTTTTGTATATAAAGTGTCTGATGTGTAAGAAAGAGTGAATCTCTGAGCATTGAATTTAAAGCCAACACCATTCTCATCACTGTGTTTGGTCAGCATCAGCCTGATGTCTATATGATTTATTCCGACTTTTGAGCCTGCATCAAGGGCGATGTATCTTTCAACACATTTTTTATAGAACGAATGGACAAATGGTTCCTGTCCTTCTCCTCCGTTCAAGGCAGAATTATTACCTATGAGCACACCTTTCTTATCAAGGCCATTGTGGGTCATTGCAGATATCACAGCATTGACATCATTTGCATGATTGATGTGATTATGGGACACAAGGACCGCAGTATTCTCTCTCAAATTGATTCCATACATCTTTGCCTGTACAAGAGCACCGGGACCGGGGTCAAGATGGAACTGGTTCCCTTCAGTCTGTATGATTATGCCTCCTGAAGCACGATACTGCTTTCCGACTACTATAGAGTCTCCTCCAGTACCTAAGAATATGATTGAATCCCCCATACTATTTTAGAATGATTACAACTATAAATATTTTTGGTAATATTGATGGAAAAAAGGAGGAGGAAAGATTAATAAATTCCTTTAATCTTTTAATTCTAATGCACAAAAAACACCCTTTTTTTCAAATAATTCTAATAATATCACTTGTTGTAGTACTGTCCAGCTGCCTGCCTGCTCCCAGTTCCTCTGCTCAACCTGAGCTGGGTTCACCTGAATTGTCCAGCCCCCAACCTAATCCTGAATCCTCTGCTGAACTTGAGCCGGAATTACCTGAACCTTCTCCTACTCCCTCTGTTGAACTTGAGCCGGAATTACCTGAATTTTGTTCCAAATTTACAGCATCAGGAATTCTGTCAATCACTGGACAAAGTGTAATGGCTAAATCCACAAAAAAATATGCTCCCAGCCTTGCAGAAACAAAAACCTGGAAACCTTCTTATGAATATATCAATGGCAAGAAAATCATCAGTTAGGCTTCTGAAGATTTTGTTAGCCTTAAATCAAGAGGCAAGACACTGGATATTGCAGGTTATGGTGAAGGAAATATAGATATCGTTGCTTCAAGAGAGCTTATTGATGAACTTACAGATATAGGAATTACCTATCAACAAAAGCCAGTGAACATATTTGACGTGTTCTCAGAAGAAGTTGACGGTTATTATTATCATACATATGATTCAGTTCAGGAGTTGATGAGTATCTACGATGAAAGTAAATATGTTCAAAAGTCAGAGATTGGATATTCGAATGAAGGTAGAAATATCTATCTTGTAAAACTGTCAGATTTTTCTGTACCCTCAGAGAACAAGAAGAAGATCCTGTTGGTTGGAGGTACACATGCAAGAGAGATAATGTCTGTCGAGGTTCCACTATATTTCATTGAGTATTTCATATGCCATTCTGGCGATGAAGATTTGATGCAGCTCTTGAAAGAATATGAAATCTGGGTCGTGCCTATGCTCAATCCTGACGGACATGTCAGAGTGGAGAACGGTGAAATTTTTTGGCGTAAGAATGTGAAGGACACGAACGGCGACGGAGTGATTTGGCAGGATCAAGATACAGAACAAGGAGACGGGGTTGACCTTAACCGTAATTTTGGCTATCAGTGGGGCATTGATGATGTTGGTTCTTCACCTGATTCCATGGATTCTTGTTACAGGGGAGTTGCGGCGTTTTCTGAGCCAGAGACCCAAGCAATACAGTCAATCACTTCAAGGGAGTCAGGTAATGAGTTTTTATTGGTTTTGTCGTATCACTCGTATGGTAATTTCATACTATATCCTTGGTCATATACAATTGATCTGATTGATAATTTTTTTCTATACAATTCTTTATCTATGACATTTGACAATATTTTAACTGGTTCTTATTTTAAAGGAAGCATTTCTTTAATGCATTTGCAGAATGGAGTATTGGTGGATTATTCAGCTAGCAATTACGATGGAAAGAGTCCTTCAATTTCCTTTACATTTGAACTTAATAACGAAGCAGAGGGCGGATTTTCTCCGTCAGTTGAATATATCCCCCAAACTGCAGAAGAACACTTTGGTGTTTTGATGTATCTATTGAATGATGGGTCAGATAAGATTTTACAGAATTTAGGTACACAAGCTTCAGCCACTGATAAGAATTTAATGATTTCCTAAGCATTCACAGGATACTTGGCACCGCAGGCAGAACATTTGACCTGGAAAATCTTGTCGTGCTTGACAATCTTTGTGTCAGGTCTGCTGCATTCTTTGCATACGACAAACTTATCAGCATACAGTTCTATCTTGTCATTTATCCTTGATGCAGAGACCTTGCTTCCTATGATCACAAAAGTCTTTTTTATCTCACCCGGAGTTGCAAGCTCCTTCAGTATAAATTTCAGGACATCGTTAGGGTCTCTCCTAAGGGTGTCTGTTATCTGGAAGAAATTGGATAGGATGGTCTTATTTCCCTGTATGTGTCCCCTTATCTTAGGTATGTTGAATCTTTCAATTTTCAGGACAGATTCAGGCAATTTTTCTCTTGCCTGTTTCAAAAGTTCCATGTAATCCATACTATAGTGGGAAAAGGAGAGTATATATAAAATTAATGATAACCTATGTACTTGTTTCTCAGGACCATCACTTTAGAAAATTTTATATATCTTCAAGAAAATAGGATTATCTATGGTAATTGAGTCACTCATCAATCCTTTTCGTGCAGAAGAGCACCCTGTAAGGATGTTTTTTGTAGGTCTCTTGTATTCTACTGTGGCTGTTTTCTTATCACTCTGGATCTTCAGGGAGGAGTCTTCCATGGTCATGGTGTTTCTTGCCACAATGGCGGCTCTTCCTCTCATATACAATACTATTAAGTTTGAGGAAAAGAAAGATGTCTCTTCGCTGACTGAACAGACACTTCTCAAGGAACATGGAAAAGCATTGTCATTTTTTCTATGGCTCTTCATAGGTTCGACAATTGGCTTTGCACTCTGGTATGTTGTCCTGCCCACAGAATCAATAGGATATCTTTTTGAGTCACAGATAGACACAATCACAGATATCAATTCGCATGTGACCGGTTTTTCAATCCAGTCACTTTCAATCTTCAAAACTATACTCTTCAATAATTTTAAAGTCTTGATTTTTTGCATTTTATTTTCATTTCTCTATGGTGTCGGGTCAATATTCATACTTACATGGAATGCATCTGTAATAGGTGCAGCAATAGGCAATACAATAAGAACAGAAATATTCAAGCTTACTGATGCTGCAGGTCTTACGTCGATTGCTGCCTATTCGCACATAATATCATATGGAGTATTCAGGTATGCTATCCATGGTATACCGGAGATCCTTTCTTATTTTGTTGCAGGGCTTGCGGGAGGGATAATATCAATTGCAGCAATTCGTCATGATTTTGGCACAAAAAGTTATGAAAAGATATTGATGGATTCATCAATCCTCATATTGTTGTCAATATTTCTTGTGATTTTTTCTGCATTCCTGGAAGTCTACGTGACTCCTCAGATAATTTATTCTATCTATAGTTTCTAAAATTCTGTTTTTAGAACAATTCTGCTATGATGAATTTACAGTTTTTAAGAAGAATCATTCCAATATCTTTACCATGCCTGGTCTGAGCTGAAATATTTCTCCGTCTTGAATAAGGTTATTTATTATATCTTCAGTGTTTTTAAACGTAGTTTTTGAAATTACTTCATCAATATCAGCACCATCTCCATTATCTAGTTCTGTGATGAGGTTGAGAACAACTTCATAAGGATTTTCACTTGGCTTTGTTTCAGGTGTTTCTTCCTCTTTTTTTTGTTTTTGTTCTGATTTAATTTTAGATTCTTCTTTGGTTTTTTCTTTTTTTATTGGTGCAGGTTTTTCATCACGACTTGTACTGTCAATATCAAGTTCAAGTTTTCTGACTTGTAACCATTTAGGGTTTTCTATTTTTTTAACTATTTCAGGAACTATGTAAAATTCATTATTCCATCCTCTTGGTCTTCCTATTATCAATAGAAGTTCTCCTACATTTATTTCATCTGAGGTTAGTTTTGTGAAAAAACGGACAGAGATATTACCTGTTCCATCATCAACCATGAATATATTTTCATCCTTGTTCTGCCCAACTAAAAAAGCCATTAGATTGACACGGGAAATATTGCCTTGAGATGTTGTAATATAAGACGGTTCCCATCCGGATTTTTTTATATATTGCCCATTCAGAAGGTCACATATCCGTACTTTTTTTGCTATCAGCCTTTTTTTGTCTTCACTCATTTTATTTTATGCGGGAGATAAAGCCTCTTTTTGGCTCAAAGATATCTCCGTGCCTCTTGAGCTTTTCAATGACCTCTGATACGACAGATTCACTGATATTCTTGCTTTGAGCCTCAGAAACTATATCTTCTATAGGTATCACTTCTCCAACTTTTTGCTCAACATTCTTTATCAGTTCTCTGAGTACAGAGATATGGCTTCTTTCACTTGCAGAAACACCTGTAGAAATCCTGTCAATGTCTATCTTTCCTGTTTCCGGGTCCACTCCTACTTGTGTGAGGCAGTAGTGGACAAGAGAAATTGACCTTTTTGCATCACTTCTTGTAACTGTTTCTCCGAGCCTTACTCTTGCAGATGCCTCTGCCAGCCTCAATAATGCTTCAAGCTGTCGAGGTGAGATTGGAATAGTTTGTACACCACCTTCTTCTGTGGAACCCATGGATCTCATCTCAACATAATAATTCTTTATCTCTTCGAGTGCTCCATCAGAGAGGTTTGGTGAGCATTTCTGTCTTGCATATGCAAAATATTTCTTCAAAGTGTCTGAATCTATTTCAGCTTCATCAAAATTCAGGTTTTGGTGGGTATGCAGTATGAAATCAGCCATTTTCTCATCCCTATCCCTTTCGGGTAGGTCTTTTATTGGGAAAATAAGGTCAAATCTGTTTATCAGTGTTGGTGGAAGATCTATCTGTTTTGCAATCATCTCATATGGGTCGAATCTTCCGAACTTTGGATTTGCTGCAGCAAGGACAGTTGTCTCTGATCTAAGTGTTGCCTGGATATTTGCTTTTGCAATTGTTACGGTCTGCTGTTCTAGTGCTTCATGCATGGCACTTCTATCTTCTTTGCTCATTTTGTCAAGTTCATCTATGCAGCAAATTCCTCTGTTAGCAAGAACCAAAATTCCTGCTTCAAGAGCATAACCTCTAATAAATTCATCTTTTACAACTGTTGCTGTAAGTCCGGCTGCGCTTGCTCCTTTTCCGGAAACATACCTGGCTTTAGGAACAACACGGGATATCCTTTTTAGAAGCTGCGATTTGCCTGCACCCGGATCTCCAATAAGAAGTACATGTATATCTCCTCTTGTAATTCCACCACTATCTCTGACTTTTCGAACTCCACCCATTGCCTGTAAGATAAGTGCTTCTTTGATTCTTTCATGGCCAAATATTCCGGGAGCAATTGATTTTACAAGTATTTCATACACTTTTTTGTTGCTAGCAATGTTTATTATTTTTTGTTTGTCTTCTTCATTTATATCCAGTTCAAGAAAATCTTCTTCTATTGGTTCAACATAGTTCGCTTCAAGCATGAGGTCGAACCTAGTAAGCTTGCCGCCTTCTTTAGAAGGTATGGGGACTTCTTTAAGAATTCCATTGACCATTATTTTGCTTCCTGGGTTTGTTCTCCGTTCACTCATGGGAGAGACAAGGTCGCTTTTCAGGAAAATATCAAGCCTTTTTGGCTGCTCTCCTCCTTCCAAGTCCTCCGGAGATTCTTCAAGAACAATCTTCTGGGCATCAACAAGCTCTTTTGATATGAGCCTGAACTTCCCTTTCCTTCCGCATCCGCATCTTGTAGGTTCTTTGAATTTGCTATCCATCTGCAAGACAGTTATGATGTTTCCGCAACTGGGGCATTCAAATCTCGCGCTGGTCACTTGTGGTCTTACATCAGATTTCTGCCTGATAATCCCTTTTATTGATAGGAGGATGTCAAGATGCTTGCTTCTGATATTACGTATCTTTTGATTCTGGCTTTCAGAAAGTTCTGAGAACCGGATCTTAAAATTCTTAATCTCTTTGCCAAAATCAAATTGTTCAACAGCCAGCTCTGCGGCACGGAACACATCTTCAGGGTTCTCCAGAAGTTCATCTGCAACATTCACATCAAATTTTGAGAGTTTCTTGAAAGAAATTATCATAAAAAATTCTCCTTTCTGTACTTTTTCAGAAAGCTCTTCATAATACTCTTTCTCCAGGAATTCCTGAAACTTTTGAATTATTGCGGTTGCATCCATCTTAGTAAAGCAAAATTAATA
>JAHIYL010000228.1 GCA_018815145.1 Nanobdellota archaeon
CGAGTATGTTCTGCCCTGTTATATTATAAATGAATGGTATGACCAGACAGGCAATAAATTGAGCCAGCGTATCTTTCAGGATAGGTGTCCAGTCAGGAAAGCTTCCGACAACCCTTGATCCTAGATTTATCACAACTGAAAATACTGCTCCCTGGATACCGCCTATATTTACAGCAACTATGAGGCTGAATATATCAACCACATCAAGCATAGTCAGCCACTCACCCGGAGGAGGAGTACCTGTACCGGGAAGCCTTGACCAGAACGCTATCAGCCCGAACAACAAAATTGAGCTTGTTGTCTGGTTGAAGGGCAAAAATAATATTATGAACACATATGTTGCTATTGTTACAAGATTCACCATCCGCCATTGTATTGCGATCATCTTTTATTTCACCTTGATTGACTTGTATTTTGAATCAAATGATTTCAGGATGCATCATCCCTAGATATATAGGAAAAGTGGTTCCGAAACTCTGCCCTTTGATCTCATTTGCGTATATATCGATACCAATATGGTATGCACTTAGTCCTTTCATACAAATTGAGATTGGACATATGTATGCCCCATTATCCGGTAATTCATCGAGGACCTCTGGTTCTAATGTGTAAATATTGATAGAATCTATTCCCCAGTTCTGAATCTTATAAGCAAAATCTATTGCGAGACCATGACCTAATAAATCAACTGCAAACCAGTTATTGCCAAAATAATCCAGAGGATTAGGTATATTTGCGTTATGGCGCTTTTGTATAATTTTTTCGAGTACATGTTCTGGATAAAAATCACTTCCTCTTTTGGTGGTAGTAGTTTGCCCATCATATTTGGATATATAATTTTGAGAGATGGAACTATGTCTTTTATACTCATTTTCAATATTTCTGATTCCATATCTTTCTCCTGCCTTCCCTAAGATTACTGGTTGGAAAGATTTATTGACATGCTCCTGTTTGAATTCTTCTGAGATTTTATAAAGACTATTATTTACTAGAGTAACGTGGTTTTCATACATATCTATAATCTGTTTTGAAGAAAGGTTGATAAAACTCATCACAACCTCTTCATCTTTTTTATGATACACCGCAAAAGTCCCTGTCAGAAAGGATAAATCCGGATTAATAGAATACTTTTGTTCAATGATGAATGCTGCCATCTCCGGTGCAGTAGGAATATCCCAGAACACATGTTTGCCAGGATTACCTCCAATAAATTCCTGCTGATATCTTTCTGAAGTAATAATTTCAAGTGTGTCATCAAGAGATGTATGTCTAATCGGATAAGGATGAAAATTTAGATTATTTGCTCTTAATTTTTCGCATCTGTAAAACCTATTTGGTCTGAGTTTGTTGATTTTTCCTGTTCCCATTTTAACATCACCTTAATGGTTTTATTTAATTTGTAACTTAATAGTGGTCAACTTATCCTCATTTAAATAATTAAGTCGTAAGTTTTATTACGACAAAATTTATATACTCGACCGGATCACTTATTTGTATGGACAGAAAACTCATAGAAGAGCTGGGATTCACTGAAAATGAAACCTCAATATACCTTTCATTGCTCCAGTTCGGCGAATCTTCTGCAAATACAGTCTCTGAAAAGACAGGTCTTCACAGGAGCTACTGCTATGATACGCTTTCCAAGATGGCAAACAAAGGCCTTGTCAGCTACTCGACAAAACAGGGAAAGAAATATTTCAAAGGGGTGCATCCAAAAAAATTCCTGGACATATTGAAGGAAAAAGAAGAGAAAGTTAAGGAACTTGTGCCTGAGCTCTTAAAGCTGTACAACCAGGAAAAATCTGACTATGAGATAGAGATCCTGGATGGGACAGAAGGCATGAAGACATACCATGAAAGAACATTTTCTCATCTGGAAAAAGGAGAAATCCCTGATCTTTATGAGATAGGCAGAAAAATCAGCCTGATAGATGACTATCCTATGAAGTATTATTTTTCAAATCTGATAAAAAGAGCAGAAAAAATGGGATTTTATAGTGACAAAGAAAAACTTAGGTCCAAAATAAGATATCTCTGGGATCATTCGATCAAAGGAGATAAAAGGCATATGCAGGATTTTTCAACTCATAAGTATCTGCCTGAAGATTTCAATACCTATGGCATAGACTTGACCATCATCAATGACGAGGTGAACATCCAGAATTATGAGGGAAAACCTTTTGTGATAACAATCAGAAACAAGAATATCGCCCATTTTTTCATACAAATCTTTAAACAGATATGGAAGACAGGTGAGGATGAGAAATGAATGATCATGGATTTTTACGGAATTTTAATGATAAAGTTTTGCACTAAAGCAAAATCCTTGAATTATATTTTATAGTTAATAATTTTATAAATAATCTCTTAGTCTCATGACATTATCTTGGCAAAAAAGAAACTGAATATAGGTGAGTACGACGGAATCCCAGTATACGACAGTCTGGATGCTGCGTTCAGGGAGCAAAAGATTGACAGACCTGTTTTGTCTCCGCAGCCGGGAGCTGATACATCATCCGCCTATCTGCATACCTTTGAAAGATCATTCGAATTCCTGACTGATGAAAGGGATTTTTCATCACAGCTTTTTCCAGAGAAAGGCTTCTATCATGAGGAGTATATGAGGTCATTGGAAGCCATAGTTGAAAAGGCGAAAACTGAACTGAAGATTGTTCAGGATCCCCAAAAAAAATATTTTGTTGTTGTCAATCCTTTTGATATATCAAGGGAACAGACAGGATATGTCTATTTCCATAAGGGGATAGAGCATAGAGGTGATTTAAGTTCTGAACCACTTTCTGCGGTGATTGGCATGGACCTATCAAAAGGCGATAATATTAATTTCAATTTTCATATGCCTGTATCATATAATGTGTTTGCATATAAGGCAAAGGCATAGTAAGAGTACTATTCAATATTCATCCAGCTTTTTCTGGGCATAAGAGACAATCGTTGTATTGCCATCCTTACCGCCGCTGGTCTTTGTGAGCGTCACAAACCTGTTTTTTCCAAGCTTATCTAATTTTCTCTGGAATGTCTTGTAGCTGCCAATCTTTCCGGCAGAGATATAGATGTCATAGAGCTCTCCTATCCTTTTGCCTGAGTTCACTTTGATGATATCAAGGATATCCTGCTCATCATCCTTCAGGTCAGTTGATTTCTTTATCCTGAACTCATCTAGCTTCTTAATAGCCAGGTTCACATGTTTTGGCAGTATCTTCTTGGATGATTCATCCTCAGCAGCGTTGCCTGCTTCCCTGAGGATATACAGGCCGCTTCGCATATCCGCGAGTTCATATGATTTTTTTGCAGCCAGATCAAATGCTTCCATGTTCCAGCAATCAGGGACAAATGCATAGGACAGCCTATTCAGGAGAATGCCTCTTGTCTCATCATAATTGTATTTGGCGAATTCCAAAAATTCCAGGTTCAGCCTTGATTTCAGCCTCTCATCAAGGTCAGTGAGCCATGATTTATAGTTGGTGATGAGTATTATAGTCTTCCTGTATACCTTCTCGATGAGGGTATAGATGAAATTGATGTCTTCAGCCTTGTCAATCTCATCAAAGCAGAATACTGCTGACGATTTATTGACTATGTTTATTATGATGTCCAGGAGATCGTCAGTGTTCTTGTTGTGCGTGAATTTGTAGCCGAGCTGGTTGCAGAGCTCGATAGCTATCTTGAATGATGTATTTTTTTGCCAGCAGTTGACATAGAGCGGAGTGATATCATCAGTCTCTTCTTCTATCTCTCTGAAAAGATGCTTTATTGCAACAGTCTTTCCTATGCCCGGAGTTCCGTGGATAAATACATTCTTGCCATTCCTTTTTGAGAACAATGGCTTGATTGCGGTGGCTATTGCTCTTTGCTCTTTTTCTCTGTATGGCACCAGCTTTGGTATGAAGCTGTAATCAAGCGGCACATCATCCCGGAAGAGAGTCTGGTCACTCTTCAGCATATCATCAAATATCGACATACAGAATGCAAAAGAGAATTTGTTTTAAAAATGTTGCGGGTGGTTGACCAGTGGGGTGTGTGGTCAGCTCATCCAGCCGTTATAGTGTCTGCCCCACAATCCTACTGCTTCCTTGGCTACCTTTGATATTGTCCCGCAGCTTTCTCCTGTCTGCGGATCATATGGCGGATCATAAATGTTGGCTTGATAATTCCTTTGTTTCAATGCATGCCTGAGGGATTCAAACACTGCTTTCTCAGGTTTCCTGTAGTCAAAATCAGGAGGGGGGTCTTCTATTGCAGTAAGGGTGATGATTACTTTCTCTTCAAGATTGTTGATTTTTGTCCGTTTTTTTATCGCATCCAGCTCATCAGCTATCTGTTCACCATCAAGATAGGATGGTTGACTGTCATCAAGCGGTTCCAAGGGATGGATGGCAAGATAGCCAGGCCTTCCAGTCTTATCATAGAATTCAGCTGCTGCTTTAGCACAATCATCAATACCTATCACATTTTTTGCTTTAATGATCTGTTTGCGCATATCTTCATTGAAAGCTCCGACAGAAAACTGAAGACCGAACTCAGGATATCTTTTTCCCAGATTAATGAGCCTTCTGACTGATCCACCCCTAATACCGACAGTTGAAGCAATAAGCTGATAGAAATTGTCATCATCAACATCAGGATCCTTCTGCCTGTTGTTCAGGACCCACTCAGCAATCTTTGATTCAGAAGGGTCATAGAACTCTTTAACCTTGCCAATTAGTTTCTCAAACTGATATATATTATTTCCTGGATCACCTCCTCCAAGAAGGTAGATTTTTATTGATGTCGGTGAAAACGGAAGCTCAGTTGTCTCCTGATTCTGCAGCTCATTCTTGTACAATAATCTGAATGACTGTTCTGCAGTTAAAGGAATAATATGATCCTTAAAAGGTGAAGGATCAAAATAACCGATCTGGCAGGGGCCGCATCCCTGAGGGCATCCTATGGAAATGGGTATACATATGTTGATCTCTTTTTCTTCAAAATCCCAATTTTCTGTGACCGTTGTGTAATGGCCAAGATGTGTCGCCTTTTTATCCACAACCTCAAAGACATTGAGAAAATTGAACTGAGCGTATTTTTCTACAAATGATGACGCTGATTCAAAGTTCTGGACAAAATATATTCCTGGTTTTTTCCCTTTGATTCCATTTTTTTCCGGTTTTCCATTACTGAACAGCTTTTTCCCTTCTTTGATCAGTTCTTCGAGGCCTTGTCTGGTCTCTTCAACCAGGTTTTTAGATATTTTGGTCATATATTTTTCTTCTGTCTCCACCAACTTCAGAAGTTCAAGGGAGGAATGTGCCCAGACAAGGACACTGAATGCACCCTGTAAATCATTGATGCTGCAAGACTCTTCAAATCTGTCTTTTTGTGTCTCTGGTTCTCTTCTAAGCCTATCTTCAAGCCTTTGTGGTGCTTGAGAAGTCCAATATTCATTTCTTACATCAAAAGCATCCCTTAGAGTACCAACACCATACAACTTATGCAGTTCATGTTCAGTGCTTTTATTTACATCAGCCTGTAACAAGGAATAATCACCAGTGTCCAGAAATTCCCTTATTTTTGGTACTCTCTGACCATATGGATCATAGACAAATTCAAGCAACTTTGTTATTGCTTTTCCTGCATCGCATAATGGTCCAGTGGACTCATACCATCTATTCCATTCTTCAATGGCTTCCCAAGCATGCGGGCTGTGTTCTACCTGAGCATTAGTCATTTTTAACGTTTCCCGATTCTCTCTTCAACCTTATCCATGAAAATCCAAAAATCCTGCCACTTCATCCCGGATTCTATTGATTTTTTACCTGTTAGGGGAAGAGGGTAGGAGTAATATGGACAATAGTCTGACCCTCCTGTGATGAGGACCTCATATACAGGTTTTAATGCTTCCACTGCCATTTCATATGATTGGATGGTTGCAACGACCTTTTTTGGAGCAGCCCCATGGGTCTGTCTTAAGATCTCTGTCGGATAGTACAGCTCTACAAGGTCTGGTCTCGTAATATCTAGTAATACAGAGAATTCAGATTGACTCAGTCCCATAGATAAGCAATGGGCATATCCCCAGACACCACCGGATTCATGCACAGCTTCTGCAAATTCATTGATAGTCGCAATTGAAATTATTTGTTCATATTCTCCTGACAATCTCCATTCCACACCGATAGGATTTAGGATTTTTTCATATAACGTATTCCTGTCACAGGATTCAGGCCAATCTTCAGGATATCTTTCCTGGAAAAGATAATAGAAATTATTTATACCGGCTGGTCCTCTCTCAGGCTGCTTTAGAATCTCGTCTTTTTCAAATTCGTATCCTCTTTCATTCAGCTTATCCAGGTAGAAATCAAGCTCTTTATCTCTCTGATCTTCAAGCCTGTCAAGAATGGTCTGAAGGTTTTCAGATATCTGTGGGCCTGCATCTGTTCCAGTGTAATTAGGAAAATATGCCAATAGATGCATATCTGGATTAGCCATGACCTCAAGACCTGCAAGAGCTACAATCCGCTTGTCCATAAGCGTGTCTCTTTCTGCTTTTGGCTTACCAAATATTTCGTGATACCCAACAACATGTTCTGGATGACCAAGTACTCCCATATAACTTTCCTTTATGTGGTTATAGTCTGTGGTAGCAATGACTTTTGTTCCTGTATTTTGTGCCTGGTGGATAAGATCGAGCGCGGAGTCACCAGTATTCTTTTCTGCTCTTGGATGATATGGATCATAGCTGACTGTACTATTTGCTGCCAAGATATGGGTGTGCAGGTCAACGCAGTAGCTTGGATCATCATAAATAGGCATCAATGACATTTTGTACTTGGTTACAAAAAGTTATATATAAATCAGATGTTTGAAATCAAGATTTCTTTGTTGAAGGCAATCTGCCAGCATATTTTTCTAAAATCAGTCTAGAACCCTGCAAATGTGTCGCAGTAATGGAGGAGACAGTAATGATATTCTAATAAATTACACAATTAACTGGACATTGTCGCTGACTTTGAGTCATGAATCGATATTTTTACCAGAATAAATCAGACTTTTCCATTACTATATCCCAATCCCTTGATCCACGACATCATTGTTCTTAGAACCTTATGATTTCCATCAGGAGAATAAGCAAAATGTTTGGTTTCCAGATAAGCCTTTCCCTGAAGATGGTCACTGGTCAGATTTTCATCATTTTCAAATATGTTCAAGAGAAATTTTTCCAATTGGTTTCTTTGCCAAAGTTCAGGACCATCCAGCATATTCTCTGTCTCGAAATATCTGATTGTATATTCATCTCCAAGTATTCTGTTAAATATCTGCTTGACCCGGGGCATATGGAATTCCGATGTCACTACCCCTACTCTTTTCCAATCATTTGGCTCCAAATATATGCATTTTGTATACACGGCATTACCAATGGTTTCTTTTGACTCTTCTTCAAGCAGGATATTTGGTTCCAGTTCTTTTGATGACTTACTAATGGATTCTGCATATTCAAGAGCATATTCTTTCATAGCATAAGCTTCTGTGTGTGGAGGTCTGTTTTTCTTGCCATCTATAAGAAATGACCATTTTGTGCTCATGATGATCTTAGTATTCTCATCAAGTTCATCATAGTATAGGTCTACTGCTTTTTCAACCCTTTTTTTGGTTGACTCAGGCAAAATTCCATTCTTGTACATGCTTCCACTGGGGACTATCAATGCATCAAGGCCTTTTTTATATTCTGCAGCCTCATCCAGGAAATTTTTAAATATCTGTCTGGAATGAAGTTCTGCCTCAAGCCTGATCAATGATGTGATTGCTTCATCTGATCTGATTGTGGATACAGGTGGCTTAGCATCTGCATGTTTCTCAAGGAAATGATCAAAATTTTGGTCAACAAGAGTCCTCAGGCAGTCTTCATAAGCATACTCATTTGATATTGGATCAAATTCATCTGAAAATGGATGTTCCGGATGGAACTGGAAGGAATAGATCGGGCCCAAATTCTCATTATGTCTTTCTCTGTAGATAAACTGGTCTCCATGAGAATTCCTGCCACCGGCAATCAGTTTGGCATTATCCTCTTTATCTCTTGAAAGTCTGTTCTCTTTTATTGCAAACCTGTGATGGCAGTAATTCGGGTGGCCAAATGCAAAGATGGTTGTTAGCCCTCTCGACTTTGTGTCATAGAGAGCATCATCAAAGCCTCGGAAGACAGGAAGTTCCTTTGCAGTATTGACAATATTTATCTGGTAGAATCCAGGTGTGTAATCATCTCCCATGGACTCAAGAAATTTTTCTGGCCTTAGTCTTTGGTTTTTTCTTTTAGCATCATGGAATGCAAGCCTCTGATGCCCTCCACATATGGCAAGAACAGGGATTTCCTGTTCAAGGAGTATATTATAGGCAACTTCATAGTGTTCTTTTTCTTCAAAAATTGACTTATCCTCTCTTCCTCTGCCAGAGAGTATAATGCCGGCATATTTATTTCGATCAGCCTGCTGCAGTGTCTCCACCAGTTTGCTGATGTGGATCTTCTCATACTGTAATCCCTGCCTATTCATTCCATTTTCAGAATCATTATCATTTAGGATACTTTCAAGAGGCAGTAAATTAGCTGAATTATCTGTTCTAATATCTCCTGAGTCAATAATGAGAATTGTATCCCGGACCAATTTAACACTGGAAAATTATTATATTATTTAAATATGATTGATTAAACAGTATCTCCGCATGAAAACTATCTGATATATTTCTTAATCTATCTTGAAGATTTCTTGACAGCAAAGCCAAATAACTGATCAGTCGCATCTCTGGAATTCATAATCTTTAG
>JAHIYL010000229.1 GCA_018815145.1 Nanobdellota archaeon
GCAGAACTATTCTCACCATAAGTACTCGAATTATCAAAATGATAATACAAAACTAACGAATCATCAGGATTACTATAATCAGTCTTTAAACTAGCTTCACTGTTCCCGTAATAAGCATAGATTGTTGTATTAGCATTTCCAGTGAAATTCCCCCACACCCAGAATATTGTGTTACTTGAATTGCATGTAGAAGTCTCTAATGTATATTCCATTTCAATGTTGTCAGAATCAACAAACCTTATATCTCCGCAGTCTGATTTCATCTTTCCTTCTGATATCAATTCAACTGTTGAGAAATTTACAAAAACAATCGAATCATTGATTGTTGTTGAGACAACATTTTCAATCGAAATATTCTTCCTGTACCTCCATGAATAGTTCCACCAGGTTGTATCCCAGCCGGATGTGAGGTTGATCAGGCTGTCATTGATGTAAAGGTGTATATCTGAATTTGTGATATCACTCCACTGGCTGTCATTGATGTGGCCTGATACTGTTACAGAGACATTTGGTTCAACAGTTGAATCATTGAGGCTTTCTGTTATCTGCAGGAAGTTGATTGTCCCGTTGCTGGTGTAAGTATTGCTAAACGAGTCAATTGCAGTCACAGAATAGTTCCATTGGCCGTATGCATTTATTGTGTAGCTTGTCGAGTTCCAGACGTCGTCAGAATGCGCTGTTGCATTCACATTGTCGATTACATTTGTTCCTGATGGATTTATCAGCGTAAAATTGACTGACATCAAATCAGAGTCTTCATCTGTAACATCTGATGTCAGGTATATGCTTGTGCCAGCTGTATTTGAATTATAATACACAATCGAAGGAACTGTTGAATTTGAATTTATTATCGGTGCCGTGTTCGCATTGACTGCAAGGCTTGCGGTTTCTTCACCGTATTCCCCATTATAGGTAGAATTAACTTTCAGAGTGTACACTCCGCCAATTGAAGGTGCTGTGAAAGTGTATGAGTAATCCCCTGTTGAGTTTGTCAATGAATTATTGAATGTATAGTTATATCCAATGCCAGATTCAGACAAAGCTGAATATGTTGAATAATCCAGCCTGATTCTTCCTTCACTTCCTTCACCGCCCCTGAATCCACAACCTTGGGTTCCGCATGTGTAAAATCCACCACTTGCATTTATTGAAGTGACATTGATATTTGATGCAGTCAGATAGATTGTTCCTCCTGCACCACCACCAGAACCACCTTTATATGTTCCGGATGAAGCAGCAGCATCTCCTCCATATGAAAGTATTGATCCGCTTCCATTGATATTGTAAGAATATATCATTACAATTCCTCCACCATCTCCTCCAGGACCTGTACTGCCAGCAGTATCATGCTGTCCTCCTGTTCCTCCGCCACCTCCAAAATGTATAATGGTAAGATTTGCATTACCTGCACCAAAACCTCCATCACCAGGTGGATCAGCCCCTCCATTATCATCAGAGGTCTGTCCATCCTCACCTGCATCAGCATAGCCTCCGCCTCCGCCTCCTGCACCATTTCCATGGCCAGAAGATCCAGGATCTCCAGCTCCGCCAGCGGAGTCAACAGCAGTCACTGTTCCGCTGTTTCTACTGCCTTTGTAACCCTCTCCACGATATCCATAAGACCAGCCACCTGGATAAGATTTATATGCTCCTCCTCTGAATCCGTTTTCTGAAACATTGATATTACCTTCAATTTGAACAGCTCCTTTTGATCTGAATATCACAACACCTCCTGAGTATCCATCCCAGTCTTTTGCCACTATGCTGGTTCCAGAGTTAACAGTCACATTTGTGTACTCAGGAATCCTGACAATCTGGGTGGAAGTAGAGCTTGTGGAATCAAATGTCCCGGAGTAATAACTATTCTCAATTGCGCTTGTTAGAGTTATGTAATCTCCTTCAATACTGTCAATCTCTTTAATCTCAAATAATCCAGCTTTTCCTCCTGATGAATTCTGCACCTGCATTATTAGGATTTCGTCTCCTTCAGAGAATGCTGAAGCATCATATACTGTTAGAGTAATATTTCCAACTCCTTCATTCCCTGTCAGATAGGTATAATTATTTACAACTGTCTCTGGAGATGATACATTAAGTTCGCCATCACTACCATCTCCTCTATCAATACATTCTGTCATATCTACACCATCGATTGAAATAACAACACACTTGTCACTAACATCGTTCCATTGGCTGTCATTGATATGGCCTGATATTGTTATTGAAGCATTGGGTTGAACAGTAGATGCATTCATGCTTGCATTTATCTGCAGGAACCTTATCTCTCCGTATACTGTGTCATTGAAGGCATCCTCATCCCACACAATGGCAGTATAATTCCACTGCCCGAACTGGTCAAGAGCAAAGGTAGATGAATACCACATTTCACCTGACTGAGAGGAAGCGTTTGCATTATCAATCACTTTGGTGCTGTTCGGAGCAGTCAGTGTGAAATTTACGCTGACAATATCCTCATCAATATCAGTTGCATTGATTCTAATATAGGTTGTGAGCGCACCGGCTGTCGTATCATAGTATGTCCTGCTTGGCACAGTTGCATTTGAATTTATTGCAGGTCCGGTTGCGCTAATATTAATATACCCATAATTCGAATAATTTATCCTGTCATATATGTCTGTGCAGTATATGTTCCAGTTATGGTTCCCTTTTCCAATTGTCTTACTGAATGTCTGGTTTATGTTTTTGGTTATTGATGAGTTAGTCTGGTCTATTGAATCATCAATATAAAGGCTGCAGTTGGCAATTGTAGTGTTGCTCGTGACATTGTAAGTGAAATTAATCTGCATTGACTGATTGTAGCTTACAGAAAGCGGATCAATTGCAGTCACGATTGGATATGTTGTGTCATTGCTTATCACTTCCAATGTGCTTGGTGTGCTTAATGTTGCATTAAATATTGGAAGGTTACCATTGGAATCGGTTGTCTGCGGCGAGATTGATATCCTCACATTGTTTGAAGAAAAGAAATACTTTGCATTTGATTTGAGGCCAGTTAGGTTATATAGTGCAATAGTGCTTGTATTGGATGCAGAGTCATTCCATCTTATTATATCGTTGTTCCACAAAACAGACAAGGTTCTATTGATTCTTACTGAATGATTGACTTCATATTCCGATTTTAGTGCGATATTACTGTAAATATTAATCAATTTTCCAGCAGAATCTCCATAATGCTGCATTTCTGAAGGTATTTCACTTCTGAAAACAGTGCCATTATTGCCATAATTATATCCCCAAGTACCATTTACTGATATATCTCCGGTGAATAAGTTATCATAGTAATAAAGAGCAATTCTTCCGCCTCCACCTCCGCCTCCGTCGTAATTATCATTTCCCCCGGCACCGCCATTGGCTGTTATCGTCCCTGACCCCTCAATCTTATCTGTAATTATGTATATAGAACCTCCAGAGCCACCTCCGGCAGCGTATGTATAGGATATCCCTCCATTCATTGAACCAATTCCTCCATCTGCTGAAATGCTGCCATAATTAGCCAATGTTTCTGAAACATTGATGAAAACAGACCCTCCTCCGTTTCCGCCACTTGCATCTATATTATATGTTCCTCCGCCACCTGAACCCAAATCTGTTGGAGCAGTAATTAACCAAATGCTCCTCCTCCACCCAATCCATTATAACCATTACTGCCCTCACCACCATAACCTGCACCGGATCCTGATTTTGTATTGACACCATTGCTGCCACTACCACCACCTATGCCATCGCCAGTACCGGGGTTTCCGGAACCGCCGGCACTACCCTTTGCATTAACATCTATGCTTCCTCCGCTCTCTATTGTGATATTTGCAATAGACAGGTTTATCCTGTATGTGTTTGAATGAGTGTATGCCCCTCCTGGTTTTACAATTAAATTTTTAAGTATCAATTCACTATTTGTTCCGCTTTCCAGTGTCCCGGTTGTTGTCAAAGTAACATTTAAAAAATATAATGATTTTTGATAAATGAGTTTACCAACAGTTGATGTAATATTAAGTGTTCTTAAATTTGGAGCTGTAAAGTTGCCTATGATTTTAAGATATCCTGTAGTAATGTCAAAATGTGAATAATTTATATACAGTTCATTGCCATCAGGTATTTCAAAATACCCTTTATTTTTAATTATGAGAGAATTATTATCGTCATCATACAGACTTAAATTGGCCAGAAGTCTTGTTTCTTCTCCATCATAATTATTATTGTCAATTGTAAGAGTAAAATTACTATTTTGTGTATCATTTAGGTATATTGTTCCTGCACCGCCATATAGACTCCCATATCCCCATGCACCATATGCAGAGATATTTCCATCATAAGTATAATTATTAAAATATACAGCAATCCTTCCACCCCCTCCACCGCCTCCA
>JAHIYL010000230.1 GCA_018815145.1 Nanobdellota archaeon
AAACTTGATATTTTTACTAACAATAATGCCAACCAAACCATACAAAAAACCATCAGAGAAAACAGTCCGCGTCAATATTACGATCCCAAAAAGTGTGTATAATTTAGCCAAAAAGCGTAAGCTCAAACTTTCTTCTACCATAAGCTCTCTTCTAAAGATAGCACTGATTTCTAACGCAGGCGACCATTCTCCTTTCACCCGCGGCGCTTTTCTTTTCAACTCTTTCACTTCACTGCATCTCTCCACAGCCTTATCTTCTCATCCATCGTCATCCCGGCATTCGCAGGACTGGTCGAAGGCAGGCTTATTGCAGCCATCCTTTCAGGAACACTGCAGAATCTAACACTTTCAAATGAACGATTGCCATTACAGCAAATCTTCTTCAGATTTGAAAAGTTTGAAAAATCAGCATAAACAGGATTTCTTATTGCATTATCCAGAGAACCATCCCTTTCACATGAAATAATTGTATCCCAAAGCCCGATTTTGTTTTTGAGTAGGATTTTAAGTCTTTCTTCATAAGGCAATGTGACTAATTTAATATTTAATATTTGGCCAATCAATTTCCAAAAAATATTTCTTGAATACGCATAATATTCTTGTCTACGAAGAGACTCTTCTCCGGGGAATGAACCTACTATAAGAATTTCTGTATTGCTGTCATATACCGGTTTAAGGCCGTTTTTAATCATTTTCTATTATCTCTTTTTGTTTCATCTTATTTCCTTATCTATTCTGATGTTAGTTCTGCCTGGTCCTTATTTTCTGTCAGATCATGCTTATCAGTTGATATATTTAGTAATTAAAATTTACCATTTTTTGGTACAAATGTACCATTTTTTGGTATTAATCTTGAAGTATCCATATCTTACCTCTGGAGAGCTGATGTATCATGGCTTTTTCGATTCTTCTTTATTCACCCTTCCTTCTGCACTTCCTCTGCCACGCTTCTCCAACTTTTTTTTGCTGCCTTGAGCAATTTCTTTATCAGATCTTTTCACCCGCCTCTCAAGTTTTTTCAAATCCTCTTCAGGAGGCAGGTCCTCAGGAACAATATTCTCATCCAATAAAACATTCCTTACCCTTTTGTTGTTCTTTACATGTTCTCCTGTAAGCTCTGCCTCACCATGCATATTATCCTTCGATATATTGAAATTTGTAATCTCTACTGCAAAATTCTTTGCTGCAATAGTCACTGTTGGCAAAAAGTCAGCAAGCGGCCTTTTATCAGGGATATTTAGTTTTTTCTTCATCTCTTTTGTGTCACTTCCGCCAAACAAGGCTTTGTCTCCTTTGCTTCTTATCCTTGCAAAGCCTTTGCTGTCAACTCCTCTTTCATAGATCAACTTTGAAAGTTCTGTCTCTGATTCTACCAACTTGCTTCTGGCATTCAGCCTATCCTGAAGTGCTATTCTTTCCTCTATGAGTTCCTGCTTACGTGTCTGCAATGCAAAATAGCTCTGCGCAAACGCAATCTCCTCTTTTCTTGGGTCACCATTTTGTGCAATCAGATAGCATGCATATCTTGTAAGCATATAATCATCTATTTCTTTGCTTGCCCCTTTTGGCATAGGTATCGTTTTGGCGGCCGCGACAAAATGATCTTTAATATCAAAACCTGCATTCATGCATGCTTCTTTTGCCTTATCGATTACACCTGCAAATTTTCTCCATTCAACATATCCTAAAAGACCCTTCAGATCTCTCGCATACCAAAACTCAACTCCGCCTTCTATGTGTGCATAATCTTCAAAATTTTTAGTCAGCCTTGAAATGATGTTCTTATCCATTTTTCCCTCCTTCCTTCTTTGCTTCCTCTGCCACGCTTCTCCACAGCAGCTCATCCACAGGCTTATCCATAAAGTCAGCAAAGAACACTTCCGGATCATTTATCCAACTCAGCAGCTTCTCAATCCTCTTACTGACTGTGCCAAAGGCACTTGCCCTAGGCTGTGCCATATCCAGTCTCCTTTCAGTCCTGCCCATATTGATTGTGCTTCTTAATCCAACATAACCGATAGCAACTTGTATCTTGTCTTCTGGAATGCCTTCTCTGGCTGCAAATGCTTTCTTATATACTGACAACTGCTGCCTATGTTCACCGCCATAATTATCATTCTTGCTGGTTTTCCAGTCAACTATCAGATATTCACCTGCGTCATTTTTGAATATTGCATCAATAAAACCTTTGAATATCAATTCAGAATCAAAACCAAGCCTGTTTAATGGCTCTTTTAGTTTCTTTTCAGGTTCTTCAACAATAGGATATGTTTGTTTTATCTCTTCTATCAATGCTCGTGTATTATCAATATAAGGTTTAGTTTCATCAGTAGGTGTTACATCATTACCCTTGCATAATTCTTCAGCAGCAGCATGGACATCTGACCCAAGTGTTGTTGCAGCAGTAAATGTGTTGATATTCAGCATTTTTTCCATAAAATAACTGTAAGCATCCTTAGGAAGAGAACTAAAAGAGGTATGGTCAAGTGAAGCAAAATGATTTTTTACAAAATCTTTCAGCCATCTCTCCTTATTCTCCAGAAGCTTTTTTGCCTCATCCATCTGTCCATCTACAAATAAGTCATATGCCCTTTTTTTGCTCTCATCAAGGTCAATACCTACATGCACTTCTGCATCAAGTTCTTTTAATTCTGAAAATTCATTCAGATAATCCTGCACCTTCTCTGTCAGGATGATCAGTTTTTTTTCAGCTCTTGTAAATGCCACAAAATTAACTCTCAGTGTTTCTTCTTCCAACTCCTCTTCTGCTGATATTCCTTTTGTTGTCAGGATTGCTTCAACAATCCTATCCTGAAAATTAGATCTGTCATTTGTTTTTGAAGGCAGATATATTACATTTTCAAATTCTCTTCCTTTTGCCTTATGGACAGTTGTAACAATTATTTTTTTATCAACATCAGAATCCTGGGATAAAAGGTCTGATGCAGTCAAATATGACATCAGAGAATGAGTATCTTTTGTTCCCAAGACACTTAATGCTTCATTAAAAGCCTCCTGGACAGTTGCTGCAGCTGACAGATACTCTTTTCCATAGCTGATACAGATAGGGACAATCCTCTCTTTAAACAGGATATTGATATCTTCAACAGTAGTGATGGATTCTCTTAATTTTTTGAAATCAGGCAATTTTTCCATCATCTGTTCCATTGTGATATACCTGTCATCTGCAATTGTAAATGCATTTTGCAGTGAACATGGGAAGAACGGAGTGAACATAGAATTCTTGACCTCCTGAATATCCAAGCTTATTATCCCTTTCAAAAAATTGATGATATGGAGTTTTGCATCACCTGATGCAGAGAAGAATGTTGAAGAAAACTCAAGACCTCTTGCTTTTAATTCCCGGCTGATATCCATTATCTGATAATTTGTCCTTGTGATGATTGCAGTCTCTCCTTCCAGGTTTTTTGCCAGTTCACAGGCAATTGCATAGGCATTCTTATCAACATCATAGATGACTGGTATAGGTCCGGTTGCATCATTTGCATTCCTCAATCCCTTAAGATCTTCTTTATGAGCCTCTTCTTTTGTTCTTGAAATAAAATATTCTCTGGCATAAGTCAGTATTTCATTTGTGTTTCTGAAGTTTTCAGAAAGAATTGCCTGATGTGAATCTTCAAATTTTTTGAAATTCAGTATTGAACCTCCCTGAAATCCAAATATCGCCTGCTTCTTATCTCCGACAGCAATGAAATTTTTACAGGATTTTAAGGCAATGTCTGCTTCCAGGACATTTACATCCTGTAATTCATCAACAAGAACATATTCAAACTGTGGGATTTCTCTTAACTGTAAAAACCTGATCAACAGATCTGCATAATCAACCCCTTTTCTGTTCTTGATATCTTCATAATGCTGAAATATTGCCAAAAAATCATCAGCAAACTTATCAATCTCTTCTTTTGAATATTTCTTATCTCCCTCAAGATGCTGTTTTGCTTCATTAATATCAATGCTGTCAGGCATCACTCCAAAGCTCTTAAGATATCTGATGAGATTCTCCATTTTGGGAACTATAGTATCCAATAGATATGCATCCTCATAATTCAGTATCTCATTATCCTTGAGGTATTTGAAAATAGAAAACCTCAGCAAATTGGATGAGATGACTTCTTTTTCATCAAGATTATCCAAAGCATATGAGTGGAATGTATAGACATTTAATTTGGATATATCTACATCTATTTTATTTTTTTTGATAAGTTCAAGAATCCTGTTTTCCATCTCTTTTTTGGCCTTGTGCGTGAATGTAAGGCAGAGGATCTGTTCAGGCCGGATGCCTTTGTTGATTAAATCAATGTATTTGTATGCTAGAAGGCGGGTCTTGCCAGTACCGGGATTCGCTGTTACCAGGACGTTACCGTCGAGGGCGATTATTGATTGTTTTTCAGGGTTTATTGACATTTTTATCATTTTATTCTATTGTATGTTGCTCCTTGTTCCCTTAGTATAGACTCTTTCTCCTTCTGCAGTTCGTTCTTAAGTTCATCCTCACTAGGAAGGTAGAGCTTGTATTTTGAAGCAAAGATGTTTTTGTTCTCCGAAAGCATGGTGTATTTTACCATAACATCATTTTTGTGAGAGCACAGTATCAGACCAATTGTGGGATTGTCATCCTCAGATCGTTCTTCTTTTTCAAAATATCTCACATAAAAATCAATCTGGCCGATATCCTGCGGTGTCAGTTTCCCTACTTTCAGATCGATCAGAAAAAAACACTTCAGAATATAATTATAAAACACCAGGTCAATGTAATAGTGATCGCCATCAACAGTTATCCTTTTCTGACGCTCGATGAATGAAAATCCTTTTCCCAATTCCAGCATAAAATCCTTTAGCTTGTCAATGAGTGCCTTTTCCATATCTTTCTCCAGATACGAAGCATTTTCCTTTATCCCCAAAAACTCCAGAACATACGGGTCTTTTATAGCATCTTCAGGTTTTTTAGTGATCTGCCCTTTTCTTGACAGTTCCATGACTTTTTCTTTATCTTTGCTTAAGGCAATCCTTTCATACAGCAGGGAATTTATTTGCCTTTCAAGTTCTTTTGTGCTCCACTTTGAGTTTATTGTTTCATTGATGTAAAAGTTTCTCGCACTCGGTTTTTCTATCTTAAGAATAAGGCGATAATGAGTCCAGCTTAATTCTGAACGCAGTGCGTTCATATTTGGAAAGGCACTGTAAAACTTCTTCATATACCATAAATTTCTTTCGTTGAATCCTTTGCCATAGTCTTTTGTAAGCTTAAGTGAAAGTTTCTTTATCATTTCAGCACCATAGTCTGCTCTCTCTTTTCCTTTCTGCTCTTCTTCAACAATGATCCTTCCAATCTCCCAGTAAGCATAAACCATTGCAGAATTAACAGTTCTTGCAATATTCAGCCTTGCTTTTTCAAGTATATTTCTGATGCTATTGTAAGCTGAGTCTGATGATGAAATGTCTCTTTTATGTTCTGGTTTCATTTTTTCAATCCATGTTCTTTGATAACTTCCTTATGCAAATACTGTATCCGGATTCGCTGTCACAAGGACATTGCCGTCGAGGTTGATTATTGACCTTTTTTCAGGGTTTATTGACATCTTAATTCCTTTTATTAATTGATTTTATTGTAAAATCTTCAAAATTGTTGAATTTAATTTTTGTTTATTACTAACATTTACTTTTTTCCATTCATCTTCAAAAAATATTTCACATTTCCCTTTCATTCTAGTTTGGTTTCGGTAGCATCTTAATAATATAGCCAAAACCTTAATTTTACTGTTCTGAATGACATTATCTGATACAATTTTTTTAAAATTATTTTTAATTTTTTCTTCTGTTAATACTCGTGATTTAGTTCCACTTCTAGCTTGTGTTATGTCTTTGTAGATGTGAATCAGATAACCCATTTTTTTACACTTTTTAAGCTTGGTTATGTCCTTTTTTATATGTGCAAGAGTATCTGGACTTTTTTCAGTCCCAATTTCGATTCCATAGTCAGGTGAAAGATATTCTTGATTTTTTTTAAGGTTGCAGGTATTGATGTTTTTAATTTCATTGATATTAAATACAACAATATCCATCCTTGAACCACCACCTGTTCCGTATTCCATATGAACTGCTGATGTCTTATAAACTGTTTTTGAATTCTTTCCTTTTTTTACTGATGTAGGATAAAGTCTTTTTAAAGAAGATATATTTTTGATGCTCTCAGACAGCTCTTGCTGAACATCTGCTTCTGAAAAATATAGTAAAGGTTCTTGTATTATTTTTACTATACTATGTGTAAGAGATTCATCTAATTCTTGTTTAAGATTCTTTTTTTTTTTAATCACAGCCTCGCAATCTTTCCCGCATTCCCTAAGATTCATCTGCGATCACCATTTTCGGGTGTGGATTCTTCATTTTTTATACCTAACTGATAGAATTCTTCCAGCTTCTGCCTCAGTATCCTTTTGTCTATAAGCTTTGTCTTGTATTCTGCGACAAGCGAAGCAGACATGTTCCTGCTCATCGCATACTCAACCACTTCATTATCCTTACTCTTGCAAAGTATTATGCCCACTGAAGGGTTTTCATGTGGTTTTCTGACATCCCTGTCGAGTGCCTCAAGATAGAAATTCATCTTCCCAAGATATTCAGGCTTGAAATCATCAATCTTCAGTTCGATTGCTACAAGGCATCTCAATTCCCTATGATAAAACAATAGATCTATGAAATAATCCTTATTTCCCACAGAAATCCTGTACTCTCTGCCAACAAATGCAAAATCCTTCCCGAACTCAAGCACAAAATTTTTGAAATTCTCCACAAGGCCCTGTTGAAGATCACCTTCTGAATAAGTCTCGGGAAGATTAAGGAAATCGAGGATATATGTGTCCCTGAAGATCGAAGAAGTCTCAGACGCCGATTGTGTCACCGGCGGGTGCACTTCTGCAAATAGCAAGCTCCTCTCAAATATTCCGCTGTCTATCTGGCGCTCAAGTTCTCTCTTGGAGTATCTTTCCCTGATTGAAAGCCGGATATAGAATTCCTTCTCATCAATGCTTTTTGTCTTCGACAGGATGAGCAGATGATTTGACCAGCATATTTGTGTCACCAGTGGTGACACTACTTTATTATTATCATAGGTTTCGTAAAATTGACGCATCCTGAACAGGTTCCTGCGATTGAATCCTTTAATTCCTGGAATCTTTCCAGATATGAAGTCTGCAAGTGTGTCCACCACTCCTTCTCCCCATTCCGCCTTCTTAATCATTTCACTGATATATCTGCCAATCTGCCAGTAGAGCCTGATAAGCTCTTGGTTCACTGAGAGCAGCGCCTTCTCTTTCGCCTTGTTGATCAGAGAAATCACATACAAGAATTCCTTGTCATCCTTCTTTTTCAGATCACTCATATCTTTCATAACCTCGCTATCTTTCCAGCATCAGTCAACTTCAACCCGTCCTCTGTTGAAATAAGATCCATATCCCGAAGTTCATCAATATTCCTATATAGCATCGCTCTTGATATACCAATCTTATCTGCCATCTCAGTTAAATTAGAATATTCCTCTTCACAGCATGCTTCAAGCAGCTTTTTTTGTGAAGCAGTCAGCTTGAAAGATAATTTTGGAAGATATACTATTGAATTTTTGTCTTCTTCAGGATTATAGGCAATTTTTGCAATCCTGTCATGCCTTGCATATGCAGCAAACAGGAGGCCAAAGGCTTTTGTTTTTCTGCCTGATGTAATATTGATATATATCCTGTCATCTTTTGGCTGCAGATCAATGACTTCTACTGCCTTTTCAGCAATTTGGACTATGTCATAGACCTCACATTTTACTTCTTTTACATCCACAACCCTGCCGAGTGATTTTTTGATAAGATTAAGGCTGTCTTCCTGATTCTTGTCAGGCTTTTTGTCAGCAAGAAGAATAAGCCTATCTGGCCCGAGCCTGTTGGCTGCCAATAGGACTGGATCCGGATTATAAATAGTTGCAATTAGTACTTTTGCCATTACATCACCCCTTTATCACTATGTAGAATATTACTATTATTAAATGTATTCATTGAATTAGAGAAACATATCTGATTAATAAACATATCTATTAAATATAAGATTTGTAAACTATTTATTGGAAAAATATATAAATAAGTATTCATTACCTTTTATTATGAAATCGGGGGAACAAAAGATGGAAAGGACATTTGAGAAGATCAACAAGTTTGTGAGCGAGCATATGAGAAGAGCGCCAAAGGATTTCAGGATCTCCTTATACTGCAATAAGGAGCAGGATCTTGAGACTGTTGTCATAGAATTCAAGGATGAGGAAAAGGGAGCAGAAGAAACTGCTCCAAAAGAATACATAGGATAAGATATAATGATTATGAGGTGTATTAAAATGAAATGTATACAATGCAAAAAAAGAAAAGCAAAGGATGGTGAATACTGCAACTATTGCACTGAAGCAAATTGGATAGCAGAAAAAACATTGAACCAATAGATAAGGGGTTCAATAAATTATACAGGGTGATCAAAATGAACAAAATAAATAAAGCAATAAAATTCGCTGCTGAAAAGCACAAAGGACAGATAAGGAAATATTCAGGTGAACCATATATTCTTCACCTGACAGGTGTATACAATCTCCTAAGGCAGTCTACAGATGATCAGGATGTCTGGATAGCAGGAATCCTGCATGATGTGATTGAAGACACAGATACAGAATATGAAGAAGTAAAGGAAAAATTCGGGAAAAAAGTGGCTGATATAGTTCAGGAATGCACAAAAGATAAAAAAAAGAATTTCAAGCTAACTATGAAAGAATCTTTGCTCATCAAATGCGCAGATGTCCTTAATAACCTTGGCTCAAACAATGATGAATGGTATGCAAAAAAACTGCTGAACAGATGGCAGCCGCATACGACACCAAAGGAATTCATGCATAATCCCAGATTTGAAGATAAGTAGGTGATAAAATTGCCAATAAAAGTTGCAGAGAATATACATGGACATGTTCCAACAGTACATTGGGACACTATAATAAAACAGAAAGGGAAACTGTATTATCGTGCCGAGGTGACCGACAATGCAGGAACACACGGCATATTACTAGATAAGGAAAAGGTGCATGCAGGAGAAATTGAAGTGAGAAGTCTGCCACGGAAAAAAGCGAAGAAATAGGGAATAAAAGAAAAAAAATTATCACTCCCTAACCCACGTCTCCATAACGCTCTTGCTGCAGCCGAACTTCCATTGTCCTCCCTGCATTATGCCCATTGATGTCAATATTTGTTCACAGCTGCAACCTTGTGTGTCAGCTAGTGTAAAGGTCCTGTCAGGCACTCTGTCAGCAGGGACTACTGTATCGAATACAAGATCATCATCTATTAATGCATATCTGTTGTTGCCAAGCACTCCTGACTGAGGGACTGTCATCTCGGGAATCATGGTATCATGGCATATGTCGACATCATCATCCACTTCGTCCTTGTCCTCGTCAGCTAGCTTGAACTCGTAAGCCATGATCCTGAAGTCCCCTTCTCGGTATTTACTGTTGACAAGCCACCATCTTGATACTATTATCTCCTGCCTGCCATCGCCGTCCGTATCTGCGACAGCAGTTCCGTATGGCATGTTAGAGTATCTGGTCTCACCGCTCCTCCAAAACTCAACAAAGCCTGTGCCATCCTATATCAGCAAAGAAATTATATGCAATTAAGTCTTACTTCACTACTTATATCATAGAATCCATCCCTGATGAGCAGAATCGGTTTTGTCATCCTAATTGAGCATCAAGATACTTAAGTTCAGGGCTGCTGCAAAACTGACCCAAAGGATATACGGGATCAGCAAGTATGCTGCTGCCTTGGATATCCTGATAAAATATCCTATAGTCATCACAATGGCAATCCAGAGGAATATTATCTCAATGAATGCAAAGAGCGGTGACCTGATCCCAAAAAATAATATTGACCAAAGGGAATTCAGACCTAACTGTACTCCAAAGATAAACACTGCTCTTTTTTGAATTTTTGTCCTCACTCCTTTATTCCACACAAGAAATAATGATATTCCCATCATCAGATAAAGTGCAGTCCACACAGGACCAAATATCCAGTTCGGCGGATTGAACCATGGTTTATTTAATGCAGAATACCAACTGCTGATAGATGTGATCGTAAAAAAAGAGCCAAGAATTCCGGCGAGCTGGGTTATTACTATAGATGCAATCAATTTGACATATTTATTCTTAAACATTGTTAAACACCACTCATAAAGATAATGATAAGCATTACTAAAATTACTGTTTCCATCTTTTTGTCAACCAATAAAGGATGATTGATGTTATGGAGCAAAGAAAAGACCCCCAGAGCAAGTCAACAAAGACCAGGCTCAAAGGCCATCCTGCCAGGGTTGCATAATTTGTGAAATCATAGACACCATACAGTATCATCCCGTAAAAAGCACCGTTTTTTGCTGCATCAGATATTTTTTTTGAAAGAGGCAGCACAAACAGGACAATACCTAATGGAATCAGGAACCAGGCAATGGCAGCTGACCAAACAATCATCGTCCTCTCAAAAACAGAGAACTGAGTATCATAGAAATTTTTCATCAAGAATCCCAGCCAGAACATATCAAATCCTAGAAGTATAAAAAAAGCTACTATGAATTGTCTTATTTTATTGGCAGCCATGGTATCAAGATGCTTGTATTATTCTTGTATTTTATGCTATTAAAGATATCAGAGGATAATGAAATATGTCCACCACTGAATCTCACACAAATCAAATGAGAAACTCAATTGCTTATTAATATTTTGTCTTTGAAGTATAAGGGAATAGCCTATTTATGTATAGTTTAAGTGTTTTTGATGAATTTAGCATCAGTCTCCCCCTAAAGTCAGAAGGGAAAGATACAGTCCCAACTGCTCTGATACAAAAAGATATGGCTGCTAAAAAAGAGGAAAGAATAATTGTCAAGGTCGTATCATGGTTCAAGAGAAAATTGACTTGGTAGATCACCTATCCATCATCTTTTTAAATTACATTCTCTTTACATTTACTACCATGAAACACACAACAATCTTGACAATACTTCTACTCTCAGCCATCATCACTGCCTGCCAGCCTAAGCAAATCATCACCTCGTTCGACGAATGCGTTTCAGCAGGAAATCCTGTCATGGAGAGCAATCCTCCTCAGTGCATGGCCAATGGGCAGATATTCATGGGTGAGAGGATCGTCTCACAGCCAGTCTTCCATCAATGTACAGAAGAAGAGCAGAATAACAAGGCATGCACAAGGGAATATGATCCTGTCTGCGCACTGGCGGACAATGGCATCAGGTGCATAAAAGCACCATGCGCAAGCACAGATGCAAAGACAATGAGCACAGGATGCACTGCATGCGCTGATCAGGTATATGGATATTATGACAACTCGTGTGAGGATATTGAATTTGTCGTCTGCAATGGTGAGGCAGTAAAAGGCTTTTCACCGCAAAAATATGCAAAAGAAGCAGGTTCAGTCTGTGTTGATATCTGCCCGGGTAACTACGACACCTTCATGACACAGATCGGTATTGAGCTCTGCATCATCCACTATGGTGAAGAAGAGATATCTGATTGGACAACATGCACCAAATCTTCAGAATCATGCATATGCGCAAAAGCATATGAGACAACAAGAGGAGAAGGGATACAAAACCCTGAGTACCGCTGCGTCCCGGGACCTTATGCAGAAAGGTTAGTCTTTAGAGGTGGACTTGACAGCCTGGATGAGAACGGCGAGCAGTCGACTATGATCGCTTGAATTGATCTATCTAGCAGCAAAGCGATGATTATTGCTATTAATTGTAAAAATTAGTTTTTTATCACAACCCACTGGACATTCTTGCGCGAGATTTATATATTTTATATGATTACCATATTAGGTGAAATTAAATTTGCTAATTCACAACTAAGAGTTGGAGATGCTCTGGTTGTTTATTCACCTTTAGATCGAACTCACCCATACCATGTAAATCATACCATTACTGAAATTAAAGAAATGGGTATAAATTAATTCTAGATATACATTAATTGACAAAACCCTATTCTATCAGATATTAAATTCCCTTTAGTCCACTGATGTAGAAAATTAACAATAATCTAACTTATATGTCTGAATGTTTATTATTTCTCTCTTTCTGAGTTATTTGCCAATATCTAATTTTTCATTTAAACTATGTGAGACTTGTTTAAATATCTAATACATATCCAATTTTATGAGGTGATATGAAATGTCATACGTAATTGTGAAGCATAAAGTAGAAGATTTTGGAGCCTGGAAATCTTTCTTTGATAAGTCTGATAAGTTGAGGAAATCAAATGGTGAGATTAGCCACAGGATATTTACAGATGAAAATGATGAGAAACAGGTTTTTGGGCTTTTTGAGTTCAAGAGTGCTGACAAAGCAAAGAAGTTCTTCAGTTCAGCTGATCTGAAACAGAAGATGAAGGAAGCAGGAGTTGTTGATCTGCAGGGAACATATTTCCTTGAAGCACAATAGAAAGTATATCATTTCGGAAAGAACGGGCAGCCTGCGCAGTCCGATGCATTCACCATATCAGGACACTCAGGGAACTGATGTTTGCAGCCTAATTTTTTTGCTTTAATTGAAGGGTCAACTTCTCTGACAACTCTTCTGCTGCTGGTTCTTTTTTTAGGATCAATAAGCCGCTCATAATACTTCTCAACCATCTCTTCATATGTCAGGATCCCGTTTGATTTGCCTACATACAGGTTATAGAACCAGAGTGCCTTGTCTTCACTGAACTTTTTTTCTGACATCAGCCACCGTATGTACTTCTGGACAGCTGAAGGCAGATGGTCTATCTCTTTTTTCTGATGCTGTTTCCAGGATTCCGGATCCAATCTGCTTGTTGTTTTTTTGTCCATGTCCAGTCTCAACTGTTCACTGTCTTTTCAACTGCTGGGATCGTACCTTCAATATTCAGGTTGCCGCCATCAAAATCAAGGTGTTGCACATCAAGGCCTGGTGTCCTGTCCAATCCTCCTTCAATGAATGTGATGAGCTCATCTTCGACAGCTTCCATGGCACTGTCAGGGATCTTGATCTTTCCTATCTGAGCTTCCTGAAGGTCAGCTCCGACTATCCTGTTGTTCTCCACACTTCCCTTTGCCTTTACATAGACAGCTGGATTAGGCAGGATGTTGAACTTGTCAAAGAGATCAACATAGTACTTTGGTGTCTTTGTTGCTAGAGCATAGTCAAGAAGCCTACCAGTCCTTATGATTGCTGAAGCCTCCACAGTTCCGTCTGGATTGACTTTCACCTGAGGATCCTTAACAGGATAATATATCCACTTCCGAGAATCAGCTGCAGCAGTCAGTTCTTCTGAACTGAATGAGACATCGACAGGTATTGCTCCTTCCATCTGTATGCTCTCTGTAATAACTGTGCCTTTTGGCAGCTCTTCGAGTCTTCCTCCTATCTTGTTAAGGCTGGAGAGAAAATCCTGTTCAGTGTATCTGACACCAAGATCCCTTGGGCTGTTGAAGGGAAAAAGTCCCAAAAAAAAGGCAGGGACCAGATATATTGCAAGAATAATGACCAATAACATGACCGGAAACTTCTTCTTTGATTTTGGGTCCTCACTCTTATGGTCTTTCTTGTGCTGAGCATGCTCATTATGATCCTTGTGATACTTATGAATTGTATGATCCTTATGTCCTTTTTTTTCCATGATAGTCACCATGTATGATGGTGATATGTGCTTGTTTAAATATTTATGCTGGTATTGTATTATTGGATTACAGCATGGATAGTCAGATGAACCCACATCATAAAAATTAAATCAATTTTCTTAACTAATTTCACCTCCTCAATGTATACTCTTATAAATAACCTATTGGCTCCATTAATATATCATGAAATATATGGACTTCAGTGAACTTGAACTCATCGAGCCACTGCTTCGGGCACTAAAAAAAGAAGGATATATTATTCCGACTCCTATCCAGGAACAGTCAATCCCGCTTCTTCTCCAGGGAAGAGATATCATGGGCATTGCCCAGACAGGAACAGGAAAGACAGCAGCATTCCTCCTGCCTATACTGCAGCATCTGAACAAGAAGATAAGCCTTCTGCCTCAAGGTGCACCCAGGGTGCTTATACTTGCACCGACAAGGGAGCTTGCAGCGCAGATTGAAGCGAGCTGCAGAGTATATGGAAGATATCTGAACATCCAGCACACAGTCATCTTTGGCGGAGTAAGCCAGGTCCCTCAGGTAAAGACCATCAGAAGGGGTGTCGATATATTGGTCGCCACACCAGGAAGACTGCTTGACCTTATGCAGCAGCGCCATATACGGCTTGATTTTGTGGAGATATTTGTCCTTGATGAGGCAGACAGGATGCTTGACATGGGATTCATACCAGATGTAAAAAAAATAATGGCACGCCTGCCAAAAAAAAGGCAGACACTCTGCTTTTCTGCAACAATGTCAAAAGAAGTTGAACAGCTTGCACGCACATTGCTCAATGACCCTGCTCATGTAGCAGTCACACCCCAGGCAACAACTGTTGAGAAAGTTCAGCAGAATGTTCTTTTTGTTGATCAGGAACATAAGGAAGAAGTGCTTATAGATCTGCTGAAGCAGGAGCATCTTGAAAAGATCCTTATCTTCGCCAGGACCAAGCACCGTGCAAACAAGCTTGCCAAGAATCTGTGCGCATTGGGTGTGAATGCAGGAGCGATCCACGGGAACAAGAGCCAGAACCAGCGTACCCAGGCTCTGAAAGATTTTCAGAAAGGCAGGATGCGTGTCCTTGTTGCAACAGATATTGCTGCTAGGGGGATTGATGTAGAGAGCATAAGCCATGTGATAAATTTTGACCTGCCAAATGAGCCTGAGAGCTATGTGCATAGGATAGGAAGGACTGCACGTGCCGGTGCAGAAGGCATTGCATACAGTTTCTGTGCTGCTGATGAACGGGGATATCTTCATGATATTGAGAAACTGATAAAGCAGACCATCAAAGTGATAGACCACCCGCGGCATAGCGATGCTGCCCAGGAATCAAGAGGACAATTTTCACGGAGCGCGCATAAGCAGAAGCCAAGAGGACAAGGCGGACAGAGACGTGGACAGAGACGAGGACAAAGACGTGGTCAACCTAGAGGGTCCAATGGATCCAGGGGTTCCAGAGGACAGGGAAATAGCAGTAATTCTTCCGGACGCGGACCAAGAAGAGGACCGAGACGTGGTCCAAGAAGAGAACGTCAAACATCAGAAAGATAAATCAAGAGATGTCAAAATGTTTTCATTGAATCTTCTCAAACGATTTCTAAATATACTAAACCTTAAGAGTTTTTTTGAACTCTAAGGTTGGTATATACCATCCTCAAATATTTGTCAAAGTGAAGTTCATTTTGAACATCCTGAAATTGAATTAACAATTTTGGAAACCGAATTTTGAATCTCAAAATTCCAGTTCACAGAATTCCTTAAAAAGCGAATTCCAGTGTTTTATAGTTCCAAAAAATATTTGCGGATTAGTATAGTTTTATAATGATATACAAGATTGTATACTTATGCAAAAAAGAAAATACTCTATAAATTCGATTATCGTAGTATTGATCATTGTTTCTATGTTTTGGAAACAGATTGTTTCTTTTGTTGTAGATTATATGTGGTTTGATGCAATAGGATATAAACAGCTTTTTATCATTCCTCTGAAAGCAAAGATATTGTTATTTGCTGTCTTCTTCATCGCTTCATTAATGATTTTTATAATAAACAGCCGTATTGCTCTGCATAAAAATAAGACTTTATTTTCAAAACTTTATATTCCTGTAGGTTTGTTATCCAGTTTCTTTATTGGTCTGATAGCATCATCCGGATGGAGCCTCTATCTGAAATATCTTAATGGATTTTCATTCAATCTTCTTGATCCCTTATTTGGCAATGATATCAGCTATTATGTCTTTGTACTCCCATTTCTTTCATATGTAATCAATTTGCTTTTCCTTATCCTGATAGTAAATGCTGTCTGGTTAGTACTTGTCTATCTATGGAAAGAGATTAGCCAGCTCTTCAGTTCACCAATCCGTCCAATGCATAATACTACAAATAATACTATTGATCTGACTTCTTTTAAGAGTACATTCAAGAAAAAAAACAACTTTGCAATATCATTGACTGCAAAGAATCACTTATTTATTGTGGCTTGCTTATTTTTTTTATTGACTGCTGTGAGGCACTATTTTTTAAGATTTGAAATACTCTTCTCACAGGCCGGAGTTGTTTATGGTGCTGGCTTTTCAGATGTAAATGTATCCCTTCCTATAGCAAATATCCTGGTTGCAATTTCAGTTCTGATTGCAGTAGTGATTGCAGTTGCATTAGTTGTCATGATTTTTACCAAATCTAAAAAAGTCAGAAGGCATCATATACTTATCGGCCTTGTCGGAATATATTTTATCTTTATTGTTTCAAGCATCCTTATACCAGGTTTTGTGCAGACATTCAAGGTAAATCCAAATGAATTCTCACTAGAGGAACAATATATCAAGAATAATATAAAATACACAAATATTGCATATGGACTTGATGAGGTAGAAGAGAGTTTTTTTGATGTTGCTGATGAACCTAAGATATCAGTTTTAGAAGAGAATCAGGAAGAACTGCAGAAATTAAGAATACTTGATTGGCGTCCATTGAAACAGACCTATAAGCAGTTGCAGGAGATAAGGCTGTATTATGATTTTTATGATGTTGATATTGGGAAATATAATATTGATGGTGTGGAGACCCAGGTGATGCTTTCTGCAAGAGAACTTGATCATAAACAGCTCGGAGACAAGGCCAAGACATGGATAAATCAGCACATGGTATTTACACATGGTTATGGTGTTGTCATGAGCCCGGTAAATAAGATATCAAAAGAAGGTTTCCCTGAATTCCTGATAAAAGATATCCCTCCGGTCAGTGAAAAATTTGAAATAACAAGGCCTGAAATATATTATGGTGAAATTGCAAATGAGTTTGTGATTGTAAATACAGATATTGATGAATTTGATTATCCAAAAGGCGATCTTAATGAATATACCAACTATCAGGGCAAGGGCGGTGTTGTGATTGATTCATTTTTCAAGAAATTATTCATTGCAATGTATTTTGGAGATATCAATATAATTCTGAATAGCGCTATAACTGACAATAGCCGGATACTTTTCAACAGGCAGATACAGGACAGGATCAGAAAAGTTGTGCCATTCCTGACTCTTGACAGTGATCCATATGTTGCTGTTGTGGGCGGCAGGCTAAAATGGATACAGGATGCTTATACTATCACTGACAAGTTTCCTTATTCAGAACCGACATCTTATTTCAATTACATAGTCAATTCAGTCAAGATTGTCATTGATGCATATGATGGTTCACTCACATTCTATCTATCAGACCCGGAGGACCCAATTATACAGTCATATTCTAAAATATTTCCAGGTCTGTTAAAAAGCATGGATGAAGCGTCACCTGAATTAAAATCACATTTCAGGTATCCTGAAGATTTGTTCAAAGTGCAGGTTAATGTGTTTTCAACATACCATATGACAGATCCAAAAGTATACTACAACAGAGAGGACTTATGGGATATTCCAAATGAGATTTTCGGTCAGGGAAATTTACAGGTGATGACACCATATTATATCCTTCTTAAATTACCTAATGCACAAAAAACACAAAAAGAAGAATATGTATTGATAACACCATATACTCCGGTCAATAAGGACAATATGATCGCATGGATATCAGGTAAAATATCATTTGAAAATGGGAAAATCAATAATGACCTTATACTTTTCAAGTTCCCAAAAGATAAATTGGTTCTGGGGCCATCACAGATTGAAGCAAGGATAGACCAGAATTCAGAAATTTCTGAACAATTGACACTTTGGAGCCAGCGGGGTTCTAATGTCATAAGAGGAAATCTATTGGTCATTCCTATAGAGAATACACTGCTTTATATCGAACCATTATATATATCTGCAGACAATGGAGAGATTCCTGAATTAAAGAGGATACTTCTTTCTTATGGCAACAAGATTGTCATGGAAAAAGACTTTGAAGCTGCGTTAAATAGCTTGTTTGAGGGAAGGGATATACTGGTGGAAGAAATAGATTCTAATAATAATGAAGAAACAAAAAGCGCATTAGAATATTATAATAAAGTTCTTGAGTCCATGGAAAATAAGGATTGGGAAGGCATTGGAAAATACATGGAATTGCTGGAAGAGGCACTAAACAAATTGGATAAGGAGTAATGTTATACACTTCTTTTAATCAGATCATCAATACCTTATTTTTTTAAATTACATCACTTTTCTTTGCTATTAATTAAGACTCAAATTCAAATAAAAATGATGCAATGCAAATATTATGGAAGATGCGGAGGCTGCACTACCCAGCATATTGAATATCCAACCCAGGTAAAGAATAAGACTAATCTTGTCTCAAGAGCAGTAGGATTCACAGATGTAAAATCCTTTTTTGACAGCCCGTACAATTACCGTAATAGGATGGATTTTCATTTCCATAAAAAAGGGATTGGGCTTAGGGAAAAAGGAAATAAACATGGTCTGATTGATGTTGATGATTGTCCGATCTCAAATGAAGGTGTGAATAAATTATTAACAGAACTGAAAGCATTTTTCAATGACAATGATTCTTATGATCCTATCAGAAAAGCAGGAACATTTATCTGTGTCAGCATAAGAAAGACAGGCATAGATTCAGGACTTAATTTTGTACTTAATGATGAATCCATGAAACTCACACAGGCAACTGAGAGAATAAAAGAATATGCAAAAATATCAGGTGCTGATAATATTGTCATAACTTATTCTCCGTATGAGCCTGATGAGAATTCTGAGATCATCACCTATGCAGTAAAAGGAGAGGAATTCATGAAAGAGAGATTGCTTGACAGGGAATTCTTTTTTCCTGTGCAGGGTTTTTTCCAGAACAATACAGAAGTTGCCGGCATGATGCAAAAGTATGTAAAAGAACTGATTGATAGATATGGGTTCAGGAAAGAGACTCTGGTCGACCTTTACGGCGGTGTCGGTACTTTTGGAATACTCAATGCAGAAAGTTTCAGCAAAGTATTCATAATAGAAGAATTCGCTAAAGCGATTGATGCAGCCAAGATGAATGCCGGTGATGCAGAAATTGAAAAGATAGAGTGCAGGGCAATGAAAGCCCATAGCATAAAGAAGCTTGGACTGAAAGCTCCTTTGACAGTCATTGTTGACCCTCCGAGAAGCGGAATGGATCCTAAGACCATTCTTTCGCTGCTTGAAAAATCTCCGGAAGTGATAATATATATCTCCTGCAATCCTTTGCAGTTAGGAAAAGAGCTTGATAAGCTGAAAAAGACATTTAAAATTGTGAGTGCTGCGATGTTTGATATGTTTCCGCAGACCAGCCATGCTGAAGCGGTTGTTGAGCTTGTGAAAAGAAAAGAGAAGGATTATGATTTTTTGAAGTGAATAGGAATCTGTAATGTAGTGGTTAATTTTTCAAGTTTTTTAGTAAATTTATTTATTATAGTCGAAAAATATATAAATATGTAGTGGTTAA
>JAHIYL010000231.1 GCA_018815145.1 Nanobdellota archaeon
AGCCACGAAGAGCATTTTTAAGAGTTAAAGAGGAAAGATTGTGTCCCCTAATCAGCGAAATATAATCTATTTCACCGTCCTTTGGTTTGTACGCTCCAATGAGAGCTATTGGGCCGTTATAATGAGTGGTTTCTATGTCTAAACACAAAGCGCTACTCTTAAATTTGCGATACAGGTCAATCAGGTCAAATAATGATTTATTCATGAAGAAGTTTTGTTTTTTTAATAGAATAAAAACATTTCCTTTTCACGAAAGAATACGAAGGTGTTACATGAATTTTATTATTTCTAATCGAAATAAAATTCCTGCCTCTGAGAACAGGGGTTGGAAGGAGAGAAAAGAAAATGGGAAATGGAAATAAGCCTGAAACAAAGTTTAGAGCGGGAAGTGTTACTGCAACGATATGGAAGAATGCCGGGAAGTTCAACGGCAAAGAAACAGAATACTCGACTGTCAGCCTTACCAGGAGTTACAAGAAGGATGATGAATGGAAGAGTACAAATTCAATGAGAGTACAGGACCTGCCTCATGCAGCGCTTGTCTTGAACAAATCTTTTGAGTTTCTTTGTCTCAAAGAAGGAGTTCCTCAAGCAGCAGAAAGTGAAGGCATCGAAGTGACAGTTGAGGATGTTGAATAAACATTTTGAGGTGATAAAGATGGAACAAGAATTAACACTCGGTGAGCTTAAAAACAAAGCGCTCAGTTTTGACAGAGCTGAAATGCGGGACGTTCACATTGTTAAAGATCAGGATGATTATTTGAGCAAAAGGCATATGGGTGTCTGGAATGTAGACAGGAATGAATTGGCCTCTCTTTCTTCCAAGAATTACTGTGTCATTCAGCACAGGTACGTCACTGAATCTATAATTGACGCGCTGAGCAGTTTGAACATCCAGGCAACGGCTAAACTGAAGACTTCAAGGCATGGCATTCACGTTGATTTTGATTTCCCTGAATCCAAGTTTGAATTGTCGGAAGTAGGTGAAAGCTTTACAAGCGGGATGCGCGTTGTGAATGATTACAGCAAGACAGGAGGGTTATACATAGCACCAAGGGTTACAAGGCTCGCTTGCAGTAACGGCATGGTTGTTACCGAAGTCGTTCAGGCCAGGCATGTGAAATACACTGAGGAGCTGCAAATAACTCTCGAAGGGATGATTGATAAGCTGATTAAAGATATTATCGCCGGAGATGAAAAGCTTGCAAATATGGTAAGCATTTGCATGAGAGATAGTGTCGAATGGATGACTCTGAAATTGCTTTTGAAACAGATGTTTAAGAAAAAGAAGCACATCAGAAATATCCTGAACCGTCTTGATTGCAACAAAGAAAAATTCTCCAGATGGGATGTCTATAATGCGGTTACAAATTATGCGACCCATGGCGAGCGATTAAGGCCTCATGTCGAAACCTTCCTTCAAAACAAGGCGGCTGAGATCATGAAAAAGTCTTTCAACCAACTTGCTGAAATCGATAAGCCAAAGGAAGGAGATCTTGAGGTGGCATCTGATGAGTGATTTTCATGAATCCGGGCTTAAGGGAGTCCGGAGATTTTTTATTTTATTTCATGATAAAAAATCATAGATGGTCAAAGGTGATGATGAAATGTCTTCCAATGATAAATCGTGGACAATAGAAAGATACCCTCAGTATGTGGATGCTGAGTCTGGTCATGTGTTTATTGTAGTGGGTTACAGTTATGGATGCCCCGGCTTGGGTCTCATGGGGTATTTGAGTATAAGAGAGCTTTTTATTGATATGTTGAAGAAAATAGTAACAGAAAGGTGATGCACATGAAAACTATAGCCAAAACAGATGTTAAGCCAATACGGATATTAATCCTTGAGTTGGTTAAAGAAGGAATTGCGACACATACAAATGAAATTGTTCTTAATATTCAGGGGCTGCGAAGAGGTGTAAAACCTCATTCGGTTCGTGCCAGGCTTTCTGAAGCAGTGCTCAAGAGAGAGCTTAGGAGACTCAAGGAAGGGGTATATGACATTTACCGGGAGGTTGAGATTAATTCAGTAGTTGATTATCCTCAAAGAGGGCCTTGGGGTGACAGTCAATATCGAGGGAACTTCTCGGGATTTCTTGTAAGGGACTTATTTTTTCAGCTGAAACAAAAATCCGTGTTAGATGTTTTTGAAGGCTCAGGAACAACCAAGGATTTCTTCAACGGACTTAAAAGAGCGAAGGAAGTGACGGTTGATTATGTCGGGCTTGATTTAAAGAAAGGATTTGATGTTGTTAGCGATAAAATAGAAGGAAAATACGATTTGATAATCGCGCATTTCCCATACTTTAACATTATAAAATACTCTGAGAATGCTACTGACTTAAGCAACTGTGATGATTATTCCACATTCATTAGAAATATCGAATTAGCAATGAGAAATATACACTCGGCTTTAGCAGATGATGGAACAATCGCTGTTGTCATTGGTGATGTGCGCAGAAACGGCAGGTATTATGCGATTTTCAACGATATAATAAACATGAGCGTCGGAGTCTTAAGAAGCGTCGTTATCAAGAAACAGAACAATTGCAGAAGCACAGGAATGAATTACAGGAAGAACAAATACCTTATCCCGATTGCTCATGAGTATGTCCTGCTGTTTTCAAAGAATTAACCAAAAAAGGAGGCGGACTGGACTTTTTACCGAAATCTTTTTAAATATAAAGCATATTCCTTTTCTGTATCATGAGGAATTTGGAACGTTTTGTCCGGAATGTACGTAACCCTGGTTTCAAGGAAGGAACTATTTACAGGAATGGGGACTTCGAGGTAATTAGTGATGTTTCTCCCCAAGAATTTGAGGAAAGGATAAATAAGGATTACAAGAAGCACCTTTATGATATTTATAAAACGGTTTATGAGGAAGACAGAGCCTTGACCAATGTTGAACGTGAGGTTGAAGAGGCGATTGGGGCGAATTATGAAAAACAGGAACGAATGTTTGAGCGTGAACCCATTCTTGAAGAAATGATTGCAAATAACGTTAGGAACGATAGGGCTTATGAGATTCTTGCAAAACCCTTGTATGCTGGGGATAATATCTGCCTTTTAGAAGAGGAGCTTGAAAGAGTCAACTCTGCTTTGTATGCCGGAGGAGAACTTTATCTTTGTGGGCCGGGTACATTTATGAAAATAGACAAAGACGGAGGATATCAAGATATCTACAGCAGCAATTCTTATGATTTCATTGGAGATGAGGGTCTTATGGAATACTTCGAAACAGGCCCTAAAAGTATGATGCTGTCTCGAGACAAGAATGGAATAATTTTTGAGAGTGGTATGCAAAGCAATCTCATGAACCTATCATATGACATTGGAAAAGAATCATTTAAAATTAAGACAAGGCCAGCTTATTTGAACAGGTAGGCTTATCGCTTGAAATAAGATTTCTTATGTGTCGGAATGTTCTCTTTCTATTTTCGCTAAGTGGGTACAGGTTTTTATGATAAAATATAAACACTCTTTCAAAGGCCGTGGCTGTTTGATATTGTAGGAGCCATAAACAGATAAAAATATTTTGGAATATGAACAAAAAAATAATTATCCCAGAGAATATAAGAAAAATTGGATTTTGTGCTGATATTCACGGTATTTATGAAAGCCTTATCAAGCTTATTGATTTAAGGCCTGATATTAAGCATTGGTTTTGTGCCGGTGATGTTGTGGATATGAAACAGCCAATTCATAATAATCAACCCGCTATTCGTTTAATTCAGAGAAATAATATCCTTTCTGTATTAGGTAATCATGAGGTGTATATAAAAAAACATCTTCTGAGTAATTTTGATACTGAAAATCAACAATACATTTTGAATATGCCGTTTTCGCTTGAAATTAAGTTCTCAGAATTAACCATTGCCGTATATCATTCATCCGCGAAAAAAGTTGATGATTACCTTCCGGAAGATGAGAGTGATGAAAAATTCACAGAAGCTTTTAAAGACATCGATAGTGATATTGTCGTTATTGGACATACTCA
>JAHIYL010000232.1 GCA_018815145.1 Nanobdellota archaeon
AATCTAAAGGCTGGTGAGTATGATACAGATATTGGTAAAGTGGTCCTTAGCTGGGATGAGGATGCACAGGTTTTCTATTATGACCACCCACAGACAGGTAACAGGATCGCATTAGGTGAACTTGGAAAAGTCAATATTGAATTCAGCATTCCCGGTATTTTGAGAGCAACTGATGTTGATCCAAAGGCTAGATTAAGAACTGAAATCGATGCAGAGACAGATATTGAAACTAAAAGCAAACTAGTTGATCAATACAATCTGGCTGTTTACGAGCAGAGCGGATTGGATGCATCGGCTATTGCAGATATTGAAGCACATGCTTCTGATTCTAATTATGTTTTCTATGATAATCGTTGGTACACTTTGGATGAACTTAGAGAAATGAAATGGACAGAAAAAGATATTGAAGAGAGCCTTATCATAACACACAGAATGATTGAGAATAAGTTATATCCTGCTGACTATTTGTACATGGACAGCAATGGAAACACTTTCACAGACCAGGAATGGCTTGACAGGAATCCTGGTGTTGAGATGTTTGTCATGGATATGGATAATTCAATGTTTGATGCTTCTCTGCTCCCAAAACTAAGTAGAGAATTTGCGTTACATATTAAAGAACATGGAGTTCTACCATCTGAATATATTGGAAAAATTAAGGCTTTTTCAGGAATTCCTGAACTAATAAGTAGTATTCCAAAAAAAAGACTAATGATATTGTCGAATGGATATGGATATTATCACAGAACAGTATTAAAGGAAATTGGATTGTTAGATGCATTTCATAACTGGAATATTGTTTCTTCTTTTGATGAAACTGCAAGAGTAATAAGAACAAATGACAGAACAGATCCAATTTGGGAAAAAATTGCAAGATCAATTTACAGTGATTATGATCCCAACTTATTGGAATTTGACAATGCTAATCTACGTTCTGCAGAAGGGTATATTGGAAAACCAAATGCTTATCTTTTTGAAAAAATCACAGCCCAAAAGGGAATTCCTTCTGATAAGTTTGTATTTGTAACTGACTCTGCATCCGAAATATGGCCAACACAAAATATAGGATGGAAAACCATCTATGTCAAGGGTTTTGATCAAGAGTGGGATGAGCAAATGATAACTGGTATACCAGGATTTCAAGACCCTGAATTTGTACCCGATGCAATCATCCGACCAAATGAAATGACAAAACTCGGGAATATTGTAGAAACAATGGATCTCAGATCTCAAGTAAGACAAGCACCAGACTATGAATCCAAGCTTCCATTAATCAAAAAACTCAATGCAAGAATACGCACACAGAATGGCTTTACAGAGGCACATATAGGGGATCTCCATGCCCATCTTGAAGACGGTGAGCTTTTTAATAATGGAGAGTGGTATCCAATTGAAGAATTCAAAGCAAGAGATTGGACTGAAAAAGAGATTGATGAAGAGTTCACAAAAACCCACAAATATGTTGAAGAAGCATTGTACCCTCCTGATTATGTCTATATGGATAAAGCAGGCAATACCTTCACAGACCAGGATTGGGTGGAACAGCATCCTGGGATTGATGTTGTTGTGCTGGATATTGATAATGTGATACTAATGAAGAAAGAATCTATAAGGGTAAGTTCTTACAATTATAATTATGCCAAAGAACATGGTGTTTTACCTCCAGAAATTAATGAAAATTATTTTGTTTCTCCTGGCATGCCTGAATTCATAAGCACCATACCAATAAAAAGACGAATGATATTAACCAATGATTATTTATACTATCAAAAAACAAAACTGAAATCAGCTGGTATTGATAATGAATTTATGGATTGGAAGATGAGAGGGGTTGGTGATGAAGTAGTAAAAATAATAACAATAAAAGATAATTCAGATCCGATGTGGGTACAAGTACAAGAGTACGTTAATGAAGAAATTGAGGAGGGATATAGCTCTGATGAATTTGACTTTGAACATGATGATTTTGTGTTAAATTACGTAATAAGACAACTGCATTTAGGAAAAAATGGCCCTAACTTATTTCAGCGGATCATGAAGCAAACTGATGTTGTTCCTGAAAGGATATTTTATGTCGATGATTATGGTACTGCGATACAAGAAAGTACAATGCTCGGATGGAAGACTGTTTATGTTAAGGGTTTTGATTCTAAACCTGTAACAGAAGCTGTTACTGGTACCAAAGCTTATCCAGCAGAATTTCCTCCAACCAAAGTAATCACAATTGAAGAATTCAATCAACTTCCTGAAATACTGTGGGAATTATCTCAAGTCGAACAAAATTAAATAAGAAATCTTTATAAATAATTCTTAAGTTCTTCTGTCCTATAAATCAAAAGGTGATAATTCAATGGAAAATCCGCTTATATGCTCATCATGCAAAAAAAGAATTACAAATACAAGGGGCAGTGCAGTATTCCTGTGCCCAAAATGCGGCAAAGAAGAGATTGTCAGGTGCGATGACTGCCGGAAGACAGTTGTGAAATATGTATGTCATTCCTGCGGATTCAAAGGTCCAAATTAGAGGTTTGAATAAAATGGCAGATGTAGTAATTACAATGAGGATAATGCCTTCATCAGTAGATGTAGACTTAGAAAGCCTGACAACTGCTGCAAAAAATAAAATTGAAGCTTTTGCAGGCATGAACAATATGAAGACAGAAATTAAACCTGTCGCCTTTGGCCTTAAAGCTATTGAAATCATGTTTGTCTCTCCTGAAGCCAATGGCTCAACAGAGACACTTGAAGCCGAGATCGCTGCGATGGAAGGTGCTGAGTCAGTGGAAGTCACTGATGTCCGAAGGAGCATCGGTTAAGTTCTGAATCAATTTTTTTCCATTTGTTAATTAAATTTTGATTTCTTCACAAATATTTATATTTCACCTGATTTCATTACATCCTAATGTATGATTCACGGATAAAATCAAACATAGCAAAGTTCTACTTAACTGCACTCTTTGCATCAATGCAGTTCTCAACACCAATTGCAATACTTTTCATGCAGGATATCGGATTGTCACTGACACAGATAATGCTCCTAGTGCACTGACACAGAAGTTATGAAACATAATATCTTTTCAGTTTTGCATCTGCTTTTTCACTTGTAAACTTCCAATCTATTTTTTTTCGATGTAAGTTTCTTCGTGAAGACCAAAATTTTATTTCATTGATAAGCGT
>JAHIYL010000233.1 GCA_018815145.1 Nanobdellota archaeon
AAAAGAAATTAAACAAAGATTAATCTGTTTTGTTTATGATTTCAACCATTATTTGATACAAAAATTAATTCTATCTACAAAATATTTATATATCTTTTTTCCTATAGGAATTGGAATATGGACAGTGCACAAACTAAACCCGAAGTTGTTGAATTGACTGATGTCATCTGCATACACTGCAGGAAAAAAATCAGTGAAAATGTGGATATTGAAGGATTGTCAATAATCTGTCCCCACTGCAAAAAACCAATGTAGGATGATTTTCTATTCAAAAAATGACACTTTGCCGCAAGATGGAAACAATAAATTTAAATCAGGCCAGAATCAATGAGCTCAAGAAGATGATTAAAGTCTTAGAATGGGATCTCGTCAATATCAAGAATCCTGAGATCAGAGCAATCAAGCTTTCAAAACTAGACAAAATAAAAAAAGAAATGGAAAAACTGATGTAAAATGGTACAGATGCACAGACTTAAAGAAAAAAGAAGAGAAAGACTGCAAAATAGAAGGATTGATACCACAAGATTTGATAAAACCAGAAGGAGGTGGAAGCAAATGGATTATGATGAAGAATATGAAGATTATGACGACGAAGAAGAAGACAAGTATGATGATGACGAAGAAGATAAATGGTAAATATCATACCTTTTTTGCTAAAAAGAGCCGTGCCACGCCAATGGGGCATGGTTTTGGGCCACTTTTTTCAAGATCCTAAACATTGAGTACAAAGAGAGTCTGACTCTCTGCATAAAAAAAGGAGGTAATGTAAATGGCACAAAAAAAGAAAAAAGTCGCTGCAAAGAAACCAGCTGCAAAAAAGAAAGGGAAAAAATAATAATTCCTGTTCAATCTGATCAATCATATTTTTTATGTTTTTTTTAATATTAAGGTTAAAAAATGGCAGACTATTGTTTCATTGAAAAAAGAGTAAGGTGTGTTGAGTGCGATAGGGAATTCAATGTCATCACATACGAAGATATTGAGAGTACTGAAAATACATGTCCAAGATGCAGTTCCGGTGAGATGTACCTTGGTGACGAGGATGATTAGATAGATGTATCTGATTTGGTCAATGGTTAGCTCCATTCCAAATATTTGGAATGTCTGGCAGAAAAAAATGGAAAGTTGCCTGCTGGAAATAGTGGTTAATCCCATCAAGGATGATTGTAATTTTCTTCTTAAAAAGATACTATTGGAAAATATTCATATCTTATACAATACTAAAATGGAGGATGTACTGAATGAAATTGATTTATGACAGATTTGATCTCTCACAAGAGGAGATAAGGCAGATTGAAAATGTAAAAAGAAAATATCCCATGAAAGTTTCAAGTTATTATCTTAATCTTATCAAAGAAAAAAATGATGCAATATGGAAGCAGTGCATACCTGGTATCGAAGAATTAAATGATAAAATCAATGAGGAAGATCCTCTTCATGAAGAAAAATATTCTCCTGTTCCATTCCTTGTCCATAGATATCCGGACAGAGTCCTTCTTTTGGTAAGCAATAGATGTGCAATGTACTGCCGTTTCTGCACAAGGAAGCGTAAGGTCGGAAGGATTGTTGATATTACACAGGAACACATATTGAATGCTATGGAATATATACAAAACCATAAAGAGATCAGGGATGTAATAATCTCCGGCGGGGATCCATTGATGCTTAAAGACAGTGAGATTGAATTTGTCCTGAGAAACCTTCGGAAAATTGAACATGTTGAAATCATCAGGATAGGTACAAGAATTCCCTGTACATTGCCGATGAGGATAACAAAACGATTCTGCAATATGCTCAAAAAATACCAACCCTTGTATATGAATCTGCATTTTGAGCATCCAAGAGAAATCACTAAAGAAAGCGTAAAAGCATGTAATTTACTGGCTGATGCAGGAATACCACTCGGGAATCAATGTGTACTTCTAAAAGGAGTAAATGATGATGTCAATGTCCTGAGTGAACTGTTCAAAAAGCTCACATCCATTAGAGTCCGTCCTTATTACATATATCAGGCAGACCAGGTCAAAGGGACCGAGCATTTCAGGACTGATGTACAGGAAGGTCTGAAAATCATGTCAGAAATCATTGGCTATACGTCAGGATTATGTGTTCCGCAATATGTAATAGATTCATATGGTGGTGGGAAAATCCCTATTCTTCCGGATTATGTTTTGCATAAGAACAAGGAAAAAATCTTGCTGAAAAATTTTGAAGGTAAGACTGTTGAATATGCTAATCCTATTGAAAAGGCTGAAAAAAATCATGGCGAAAATCTCAAGATAGGAGTAGTCTTCAACTCCAAGCGGCATCCTGAAGCTAACCAGCCGGAAGATTTTTACGCGGAATTTGACAATATTATTGTACCTTTAGCAATCAAGGATGCACTGACAAATGCAGGACACATGCCTACACTTATTGAGGCAGACGAGGAACTCTATCTGAATCTCAAACAGGGAAATTATGATTTTGTCTTCAACATTGCTGAAGGGCTTAGAGGAGAATCAAGAGAAAGTCAGGTGCCGGCAATGCTGGATATGCTTGGAATTCCATATTCCGGATCAGGGGTTCTTACACAAGCCATAACACTTGATAAGGTCAGGACAAAAGAGACTCTGCTATTTCATGGCATCCATACACCTAAATACCAATTATTCAAGTCGCCTCTAAACAAACTCAATCCGGACCTACAGTTTCCAATGATTGTAAAACCGGTGGGAGAAGGTTCGTCAAATGAATTAAGAATGATTCTCTTGTCCATGATGAAAATGAACTCAGAAATAAAGTCAAAGAGGTATTATCAATATACAAACAGCCGGCACTCGTGGAAGAGTTCCTTGAAGGAAGAGAGTTCACAGTGTCTGTTTTAGGAAATAATTCTCCGACAGTACTCCCTATTGTTGAGATAACTTTTGACCATCTGCCTGACAGTCTGAACAGATTTGATTCTTATGAAGTCAAATGGTACTGGGACAATCCTGACCTATATGGTGAACCTGTCAAATGCCCTGCAAATATAGCAAGGACTCTTGAAACAAAAATCAAATCAACTGCACTACGCACTTTTAGTGCCCTTGGATGTGTTGACATGGCAAGGATAGATATGCGGCTTGATAATAGGGGAATTCCTAATATAATTGAAGTCAATGCATTGCCCGGACTCCATCCGGATCCAAAGGAACAGTCCAGATTCCCAAAAAGCTGCTTTGCTGCAGGGATGAGCTATGATGATATAATCATTGAGATAATGAATGCTGCGATGAAGAGATATGGTTTGAACAAACTTATCAAAGCAGAGCAGAGGGTGGAGATGAAAAAAAATGAGAATTGACTGCATTGAGACAGATAATGGTGTGCAGCTGATTATTGACCAAAAAAAATTAAATCTTGAGTTTCCAAAAGAGATATGGACTTCATTTCCCGCAGAGCACAAAAAGCTGTTTGTTGATAATTATGCCTTTCTGAAGACAATCCATATCCCGCAGTTTCTGGACAGGCATGAAAAAATCGAATTCAGCACCCTTGAGCCATTTTTCAAAAATTCGATCTTTCACTGCATGATGAGCAATATCCCTTTTTGCGCCGATGTTGACAATATATCAACAACAGAAAAGATCAGGAATTTTCTTAACCTGGAATTCCGCTTTGCCGGTGCAAGCAGACCACTGCCGGCTTATCCGGAGAAGATGCGAGATGCAGCTGTCATAAGCATGTCATTTGGAAAGGACAGTCTGTTGACCTATGCCCTTGCCAAAGAATTGGGATTTGATGTCACTCTGGCCATGTCAGACGATAATGACTGTGTACAGGAAATGATATATAAATTGGCTATTGCTAAAAAGTTTTCAACAGAATTCAATGAAAAGGTATGGATCATAAAAAACAATACATCACTGATCCACAGATACAAGTACTGGAATGTCCCTAAGACTGAATGGGGATTCGGCCATCTTTTGACTGAGTACTGCTACAACATGATTCCTTTTGCCCATTTTTCCAAAGCAAACCATATCATGATCGGCAATGAAAAGAGCTGTGATGACACTTATATGAATAAAGAAGGCTACACATCATATCCTGTCTATGACCAGTCAAGCTTTTGGACACTTCAACTGTCAAAGATGACAAAGAGCATGACAGGCAACCAATTGCAGGTCATCAGCCTTATCGAGCCTCTGTACGAGTTGGCAATCATCAAGATACTCCATAACAGATATCCGGAGATCGGCAAGCATCAGATGTCCTGTTTTTCTGATGAGAATGAATACGGAAAACAACATCATTGGTGTGGCCATTGCTCCAAATGCGCAAGGATCTATATTTTTCTCAAGGCAAACAACATCCTTCCTGAAAGGATCGGCTTCAAGAATGATATGCTCATGGACAAGCATAAACACCTTTACTCAATATTCGGAGTTGAAAAAAAAGAAGGAGCATCAGTCGGTTATGATGCAAGCGGATGCGGCAGGGATGAGCAGCTCTATGCTTTCTATCTTGCATGCAACAATGGCACCAAAGGCGAACTGATTGACCTTTTTAAGAAGACTTATTTCAATGAGGCCAAGAATAGGGCCGCTGAATTGCATAAGACGTATTACGGCATACATGAATCAAGGACCATACCTGCTGAAATATTGGTCAGGCTAAAAAAAATATTCAATGAAGAGTTGGATTAGATTGGCAAGCATAACCGGTTCGGCAAATCTTTCTCTCCAGGAACTTGGAATCAGGATAGGAAGGTTCAAAAGAGGAAAGTATAATGCCATCACAGATGTCAAGGGTGTGAAAATCGGCCATATCACTCATATCAAAGATGATATAGAAATACCTGAGACCGGTGAAAAAAGCAGTGTAAGAAGCGGTTTGACTGCAATAATCCCATGCTCAGGCAATATCTACAAGAGAAGGCTTGTTGCAGGGGGGTTTGTGCTTAATGGCATCGGTGAGATAACCGGACTTACACAGGTGAGAGAATGGGGTTGGATAGAGACTCCTATCCTATTGACCAATACAATGTCAATAGGCGCTGTGCACTCAGGCATTGTACAGCATATGATAAAATCTAATTCTGACCTTGGTGTTAAGTCAGGTGTCATAATTCCTGTGATAGGTGAAACTGATGATTCATATCTGAATGAAGTCAGAATACCTTCAGTGACTGAAAGGGATGTACCAAAAGCAATAAATGGTGCACAGTCAGGTTATGTACTTCAAGGTTCCATAGGTGCAGGAACAGGCATGTCCACGCTTGGTTTTGCCGGCGGGATTGGGACTTCTTCCAGGGTCCTGTCAGAAAAGCACGGAAATTACACTATAGGCGTATTGGTGCTATCAAATTTTGGAAACATGATTAATTTCAGGCTTAATGGATATCCACTTGGAGAATATCTGATAAAGAACAAAGGATACAGAAAATACTCACCGGGAAGCTATGGCTCAATAATTGTTGTTGTCGGCACTGATGCACCATTCCTATCAAGCCAGCTGTCAAGGATTGCCAAGCGGGCAGCCCTTGGTGTAGGCAGAGCAGGCTCTTTTGCAGCTTCGACCAGCGGTGAGATCATGATTGCCTTTTCAACTGGTAACAGGGTCCTCAGGGAAGAGATAGGAAAGAAAAAGAATCTTGAGATCAATTTTATCAGTGATTCGTATACTGATCCGTTCTATGAAGCTGTGATAGAAGCAACTGAAGAAGCAATCCTGAATTCCATATTCTGCTCTTCAGGGATGAAAGGAAGGAGCGGCCATGAGATGCCGCATGTTCCTGTTGATACAATATTGAAATTATTATCAAAAAAGGCAATTTAACAGTATCTGATACCTCATCCTATCCAATAGTACAGTCTCACAACAGAAGGGGAATAATCAGAGAGATTTCCGGCAATAAATACTGTATCTATAAGCACTTTTTTTGGAGGAAGGTCATAGATTCTGTCATTGATGCAAAACCTGTAATCATAAACATCAGGAAGATACTCCTCAATTTGTGATATGACAGAACTATTATCAGTCTTATTGATGCAACCTGTGTTTGAAATAACAAAATCTCTGAAAACATTATCATGTTCCAAGTGTTTCAAAACATTCTCGCTTTTTTCAACATTCTGAACACCTGCAAATTTTGGCAGAAAATACAGCAGGAATGTAAATGCAAAGACAATCGCAATCATGACTTCTACAGTCTTGAGATAGGCTTTTTTGCTAAGTTTGGCTTGTCTGTTCCTTCTCATAACTACCACACCTTGATATTTATTGTAATCGGAGTCTTTTCTCCCTTCTCATCCAATATGAAGTCAGGGATGTCTTCTGAATGGACTGCAATAGTCTCAGGATCTTCCGGCCCCATGCCAAGCAGTATGTCATCCATATCCCCTATCTTTTCAGGCGGTGCATCCCAGACTGTCAGGCTGAATTCCTTGTTTTTTGGATATTTCCATGATTCTTTCAATTCTTCATAATTAAGGCTGTTTCTTATCTTATCCAAAGAAAATCCTTCGTGTCTCTCAATTATTCCATATGTATAATTATACCCATATCTGGAGAGATTGTTGTAGCTTCCCTCATGATACACAATCTCAAACTCTGCAGCATCATCCAACAGGAACAGGAATTGTACATTGAGTGTTGCATTGCTCATATTGAACATCATGCTTGTGTTCCTGTCAAAGAAAAAACTGACTGCATTTTTGTCATTATATAAAGTCACATATTCACTACTGAAACTGGCCTGAGAATTTTCTCCTGTGATGTTGAATGACCCAAAGATCAGATTATTTGAATAGTAATTTGTGTAATTGCCAAGATTGAATTTGATAAGATACTCATAGGTCTGATCTGTGAATTCAGGATTGTTTACAGACACAAAAGAATGCACAACTGAATTCATTGCGTACACAAAAAAAGTGTGGGATATTCCCTGAGTAAATGATTTGTATTTCGCCATGACACCGAGATCTGTGAATGTGTTGTTCTCTGCATTATATCTCTCAAAATCATCGGTTCCGTTTGCCTTGAAATATACTCTGTATGAAGACAGCATCCTGGTCCCGTTATAATATATCCTGTTCAGAAATGATCCGTCAAAGTACACTCCGATATTTTTCTCAGTTGTAGCCCATGTAGGAGTGGCAATAAGATTAGTGACACCCTTGGTTGAAGTGGTGTTCATCCCATTGATCAGCCAGATTGTCTCAGGATAATTCCCAATATTTGACAGGAAGACCAGCTGATTGTTTTCATTGACATAGGGAAGCTCGCTGTCAAACGCAAACTCAGCCCAATCCAGAGAGAAATTGACAATTATAGGGGTATATTCATACACATTTTTTGTAAACACAAAAAGAGGAACCTTTTCGATATTCCAGGAATAGTCCCTGTAGAAATTGTTCTTCACATTAAGTACAAGCGCATCTTTGCTTGCATCAATCTCATATTGGGGCATGAGAAACATGAAGAACCAGGCTATGAACAGGACAAAGATACCAAGGCTCATGGCCCAATCTATCTGAGATAATCCTCTTTTTTGCATATGAGAAGAAATATGGGCTTAAAGTATAAAAAAGTTATGAAAAAAATTTGGCAAAGAGGAATACAATTTTGTTACAGTACAAATGTATTAAAGCAATCCCAGCTTTTTAAGATACTTTTTCAAGTCCTTGTATTCATTATCCCTGTCTAAAATGCAAAGTACTTTCACAAATGGCTTATCCACCAGATAGACAACTCTTTTCTCTTTTCTGCTGTCTTCAAATCTTATTCTGAAAAGAAAGAGATTAAACCCATGAATCCTCTTGAATCTGAACGGATTTTCTTTGAGCATCAATAATTTTTCCTTTAAGATATCTTTTGCCTTATTACTTAAACCATCAAGCTGCTCAAGAAAGAAATGAGCAGGTTTTAGAACATATGCCATTTAGCTCAACTTATTTAGAAGATCATCCTCTGTCCCGTAAAGCTTTTTATCCTCACTTACTTTTATAAGATTACTGACAAGCGCAAATTCTTCTTTGCTGATCCTTGGTTCTTCAAATAGCTTCTCTCTGACAATTTCTCTTATGAAGTCCTGGACATTAGCAAAGCCCATGTTTTCTGCATACTCTTTTGCATTTTCAAGCAGATTACTTGACATTCTGATATTGATTTGTGTTGACATGGTATCAATTAGTATCAATTAATATAAAAATATTTTGGTTTTTATGAGTATTGGACACAATAAATCAGATGTTTACTAAAAAATGTCAATTTCTTCTATCTAATAACAGTGCCTTCAAAATCCTTTCCTTCAAAATAATTTTTCAGATTCCTGATATCTGTCCCTTTCATGATGACGACCTTAAGGCCGTTCTTCTCAGATTCTTTGCTTGCTATAGGATCAAAAGGCATGGAAAGTCTTGGCAACCATTCATCACCTACAATCTTTCTGAATTTTTTCCAGGTTGTCTCATATATTATCTTTGCATCCTTGTATTTTTTTGGGTCCTTATCATACGCATATTTAATATTTGAAAGGTTGATCAGCTCTTTTGCACCTAGCTGGTTTGCAACAAGGACTGCATCATAGTCAGTGCTCCAGCCAGGCTTCCATCCTGCACCGATGATGATTTTTTTATCAGTCTTTATCTTTGTTGTCGGATCATAGATGACTTTCTCATATGCCAAGTCTCCGAATATAATCCGTACAAGTTCTGCATTAAGTCTTGATGCCATGATACCCAGCCAATCCAGGTTTTCTTTGGATATAACAGAGACTCTCTGGGCTGCAGTGTTGTATCTTGAATTGGTCTTTCCACCGCCGCAGAAAATCACGAAGCGATTGTCTTTTTTTAGATATTCAAGGATGAAGTTTTTGAATTCTTTTAGGAAGAAATAATCGACTTCGTTTGGAGCAATGATTGACCCGCCGAGCGAGAGGATGATTGATTTCATATTATGAATAAATCAATGGTTGTATTTAAGGATTTTTATATACAAAATCATAAATAGCCTAAACGCTGAAGGCGTTCTTCCATCATAGCATCGTTAACAATGTTTTTTGTGTTTCCATTTCGTGAATAGTCCACTGGCAATGACTGAATTGTATCGTAGGATAGCCCTACTTCATCAAGTGATGTAATTTCATCAAGCAAATTCTCTTCACACACATAGTCTTTTGCATCATATACTCCGATAACATTTGAAGTATCTGGTTCACCTGCGAAGTATATTGAATATCCTATTGGTGTAGTAACTCGAGTCATATCATATGAACTTCCATCAGGGCATCCTTCTCTATTCAAATGTATTAGAGTCCTTTCTGCAACATAGGCTTCTGTTACTACACACTCATTATATGCCATGTTTAACAGAGATAGTTGTTTATTATATCCAGAATAAACTGAATTCGCTTCTGCCATATCAAGAATTGTGTGATGAGAATGACTACTATTTTGAATGATAAAAATTTCTAAAAATATCATCCCAATCCCATTTTCTGTCAGTGATTCCTTCAATCATACAAGGAGTTTTTTTCTCCTTGTAAATATCAATGAAATTATTGTATGCTTGAAAGA
>JAHIYL010000234.1 GCA_018815145.1 Nanobdellota archaeon
TCTTTCAAGCATACAATAATTTCATTGATATTTACAAGGAGAAAAAAACTCCTTGTATGATTGAAGGAATCACTGACAGAAAATGGGATTGGGATGATATTTTTAGAAATTTTTATCATTCAAAATAGTAGTCATTCTCATACAAAAGAACCAAGATATATTATCATCGGAAATTATGATACTGTTGATGAAACAAATGATTCAGAACTAGAACTCCTTCAACGAATCATATTGGATGGAAGGTTCAATATAAATGCACTATCCCAGAAGATGAAAAAGAATCAGGTGACAATTAGGCGTATGTTGCATGAATTAGAAAGAAGGGACATAATCCTGGGATACAGAGCGACCATCAATACCGCACATTTAGGTTATCAATATTTCAAGGTATTTCTCATAATGTCCGACTATGATGACATGCATCTAAAGCGTTTCATACATTATTGCATACAACACAAAAACATCCTTTATATAACAAAGGCCATTGGATATGCATCATATGAACTGGAACTGGTTGCCAAGACCAATGTAGAGTTCAATGAGATAATGACTGAGATTAAAAGCAAATTCGGTGATATTGTTAAAGACTATAGGTTTATATATATCTACAAAGTATATCGGATTTCTTATTTTTGATACCGCTTATTCCTCCACACTGAATATGTCATCCCATCTCCTTTTTTAGGGAAGTAAGGACCAGAACCAGGCCTATCCAGAAAACTCCAATAAAAATAACGCACCATTTCACCCGAAATCCCTTTGTGAAATTGGGCCATTATATTGTCATCACTCCTTTCGATATCCGGAGCAAAGAGATTGTATAATCCTTTGCGTGTAAAAACATTTACAATCATCTTCCTTGTAAATGACAAAGATGTGGCTGTAGTAATGATAGCATCCTTTGGCAGAATTATTTGTGGCCGTTTCCCGGAAAGATATGACCTGTCGATAGCATCCTCATACAAAGGCTCTCCGGTGACTACATCCAGGATAGGAACATCATCTTTTAATTTCACGTACTTTTCAATGCTTCTTCCGTCCCACGGAGATTCTTTAATGGTGAGTGTCCCTCCTTGGTCCATTCTTCTTACCCGCGTTCCTACAAGCACTTGCTCAGACAGTTCATCTTCAAAAGGAATCAGATCAGATTTTTCAATACCTGCAACTCTCAAGAGTTCCAATGGTACAGGGACTTTATAAACATCCCTATCTTTTTTACCCATGTGCGTACCAAAGAAAAAATATGCATCGTCAAACGCATTTATTAGATTCTTAAGGATTTCCTGCCAATTATTGAAATTATGGATGAGATCTGAACAGAGAAGCAGGTTGATATTTTTTTTATCCTTAAGGATAAGCTCATCATAAAGTTGGAAATCAGTGATATCAAAATATTTCGTACCGATGTTTACTTTAATGGATTTACCTCCCATATCAACATAATATATATCACCTTTTTCTATATCAAATTTTTTAAGTCCATATGGCTCCTTCGTGAATCTCCAGCCTTTTTTTTTAACCATCTCTTCAAATGACAAACAAACATTTTCTTTAGAAATCATCCGAAAATATTCTGCATATTCAAATAGTCTTACATTTATGTCAAGGCTTAAACCTGTTTTTTCAATATGGTCTACTATCTCTTCGAGCATCGCAGACTCCTTCTTTCCTGTGAGTGGACCAATGCTATTCAATGTAATTGTGTTATTTCCAGCAGTTGAAAGTTGGTCAAGAAAATTACTTGTGCATCTTTTCAGGTTGTTTATGTCATATTTTGGAGGTTCAAGTCCACTCTCCAGCAGCATCTTTGAGTAAGGAAGCATGTACCACATCTTGCCAAAAGAACTGATATCAAAAAGGTATGGGCCTCCAAACGAGGTTTTTTCCTGATGTAGCAATGCTTCAAGCATTTCTTTCTGCATTGATTGAAATGCCCATTTTTCATGATATAGATTCGTATTGAAATCCAGTACAAAATCATTATCGGGAATATTTCCTCTATCTCTACCTCGTATTACATACCCATCAGTGTAATAATAGACTGCATCAAGAATCCTCCTGAAGTCATCTGAATTGTCATACGGCACCTCAAAGTCATGGAATCTCAGCCAGAAATAGATGTCCCTCAAAAAAACCTGGCGATTATCTTCATTAAAAAAATTTCTGTTCTTTATTTCATTGAATGTTTCTTGAGTATGTGCTGGCCTTTCTTCCAACAATCCAAAAATCTTACTGGTCAGTTCATCGATAGAGTATCCACTATTAGACATGAAGTGTATGGGGACAACCATTTATATACAGTAGTTCCGATTGAAATTTCTTCTCCTCTATAGAGTTTTTTAGAAAAAGATGGGAAAATGTTTATTCTCCCATCACCTTATTATAGTAACCAATCCAAAATAAGGTGATAAACA
>JAHIYL010000235.1 GCA_018815145.1 Nanobdellota archaeon
AAAAAGGATTTAAAAGCTGCATCAATATCTGAAGTGATTAGAAGTAGTATTGCGTTGAAAAAATTTATTACTATGGAACAGGCGAATGGGAATGAAATCATAGTTAGAGACAAAAAAACAGAAAAGGAAAAAGTAATTGCCACTCTTCATTAATTTTTTAATATGTCACCAAAAAAATATATTTCTAAAACTGATGTTAGGGGTTCAATTAATGATTTTAATGTTGAAATACCATATGATAAGGTTTTGAAATACAAGAGAGATCGAATGAATCTTGGTTTTCTAGGTAGATTTTTTGGAACAGGAGATGCAGCTTCCAAAAACATAACCGGTATTGCAATAATTTTACTATTGGTGGCAATATGCATTTCTGCCTGCTTTAAAGAATATGAGTTGGTCAAGATATTGTTTTCAGGTGTGACATTAGGACTCGGATTTTTAGCAGGCAAAAAAACATCTTAATCTTTTTTTTCTCAAATTAGTTAATCATCAAATCATCCCTTTCAGGAATGAAAGCGGATGCTTGATAAAATAGCTGGTTGAATATGCGCACGAGCCAAAGCATCTTTTCTTGCATGTCCTGAACATTGCATCGCGTTTTTTTTTTATTTTGATGTGATAATCCCTGTCAATATCAAATATGCTCATCTTTTCCGGGACTGCGCCTGTGCAGAGCAGAAATTTTCCGTCGCAGTCGACTGAGAACATATATTCTCCTGATGCGCAATACCAGTCCATGTCCGGGTCCTCGATGAATCTTGGTATGTTCTCATAGTACTCAATCGGATCAACAAGCCTGTATCTTTGTTTTTTCATCTCAATTATCTTTTCAACTGTCTTAAAAAGCTCTTTTTTTTCCTTTTCTGTCCTGAATAGGCATGCTTCATCCTGTTTTTTTGGTGAATAGTTATCCCGGACAGGAAGTGTGACAGCAATAGAAAGCCCTTTTGAATGTATATGTTTGACAGTATCAGGGACAGCCTTCAGGTTCTTTGGTGTCAGGACAAGAGCGCACATAAGCTCATATCCGAATCTTTTCCTTCCTTCCAGCAAAAGGTCCAATATGGTTTCCTGTTTAGAGATGTCCTTTTTTGAAAAATCATATTTCATGATTGAATCTACAGAGATATTTATCATATCGATTCTGCTTTTTCCCAGGTCTTCCATCATCTTCCTGTCAATCAGGGTGCCGTTTGTAGAAAGCATTGTGATCATATTTTTTTTTGACGCATAACTTATCAGTTCACATAGGTCTTTTCGCAGAGTCGGTTCTCCTCCAAAGAATGAGACAAATCTGCACCCCAGATAATGGAGCCGGTCTATGATCCGTTTGAATTCTTCTGTATTGAGCTCTTTTTTTGAATTATCCTTTACACAGCAATATCTGCAGTCCAGATTGCATCTTCTGGTGATATAGAGCTGCACCCAGATTGGTGATATTCTGAAGAATGATCTGATGACTGCCGGCGCCATGATTGAAAAGAACCGAAAACCTCTTTTTACGCTGTGGATCCTCATCTTCATGAAAAATGCTGATAAGGATTTAAATGCTTCGGAATCAGAAATATGGAATCAATTATCAAAACCTTTTTATTCTTTAGTTATCTTTAATTTTTTCATGGATAATACAACAAAAGAGGTAGTGACGTATGCATTGGTGGTTCTTTTTGCAGTCTTCTTCATATTTACTGATATACCTCTGAAAGCAGGAGAGTTTTCATATGCTGTGATGGATTCTCTGATGGTGGGACTTAATCTAAGCTTCGGTTCAGATGATCCCGGATTTCAGACTCAGGTCTTATTGTTTGGTGAACTTGTTTTTGCAGGACTTCTCCTTATTTCTCCAATCTCACTCATTGGCGGATTCTGGTTTGGAAAGATAAGCTATGAATTGTTTATCGGGAGATTCAGGATATTCACTATATTCAATATGAATGGCGTCAATGCATTTCTTGGTGTGCTAACATTATTGATATTCCTGTATTCATTCTTTGAGCAGTACAGATGGATAAAAAAGATGTTTGAGGCACCAATGTCTCAACCAAGCGACAAAGAGCTTGTGAAATTCATCTGAAAAAGAGCAATCATTGCATATTTCAATATTTCTTATGGTTTTGTTGGATAATTTTCTTAATGCATAAGCCTTTTTTACAGTATTTTTGATTATTTATCCCTATACTGAATATATTTATCCTGATTGGTGAGTAATATTAATAAACCCGGCGCTGCATGAAGGAACGCATGGAAAAAAGAGGTGTGATCGAACTGCTTAAAGCAACCAGGATCCACAGGACTCTGACAGGCATTTCTGCAGCACTTGTTCCTGTCGCTTTCGCCGATACCATAAATATGCAGGTCATCCTCTTCATGCTTTGCGGTGTCCTGTTCTATGCAGCTGCAGGAATCCATAATGCTAAGATAGACAATGATTACGCTCTTCCGGGCTACGCCGGATCAGTTGTCGTATTTTTGAGTCTATTGTCACTCTTGATCTCGCTGACAAATATGATATTTTTTGTGACAATACTATTATACCTTATTCTGGGGATATTCTATAATAAGTATTCCAGGAGCATTTTATTCGGAGATGTCACTGTCCTGGCCTTTACACACCACACTCTTCCGGTGATATCAACATCCATCCTTCTTGGCATTGAAAAGAGCATGATCATCCGGCTTTCGGTCTACATGTTCATAACATTCTGGTTTTTGATCCATATCAAGAATCTGAAAGACACAGAACAGGACAGAAAAAGGGGATACAGGACTTTTTCAACAGATTTTTCCAGAGGCAGGGAAATCATATTATTTTTGTTTGAACTTGGTTTCATGTGCATTTTTGCTGCTTATTTTATTTTTGGTTTTTCTATCAAATATCTGATTGCAGCAATATTTCTGTTTTTTTTGAAGCAGAAGATCATCAAATCTGCACGGACCGGAAACGAAGAGACGGCATTGGATCTGATGCGTCTGATGGTGCTTGCTTTCCTGTTCCTGTTTGTGATTGAAGAAACAAAGAATTTTGCTGTATTGATTTCAGGGGTTGGCATCGTATGCATGTATCTTCTCTTTTTAGCGATGAACCTGTCAAAAAACACTTCAAAAGAAAAAAAATCAGATCATCTGAATTTGCTTTCTCCTGCTTATGTCAACTGTACTGAAAAAGAGGTGAATTTATGTTGAGACATAAAAAAGTCTCATTTTTTGAGGCAGTGTCAATGCTTGGTTCAGGAGATACTCATCCGGATGGTTTTGCTTCAACAAAAAAGATGCTGACTAATGTGTCCATAAAAGAATCAGATGTTGTTCTTGATATGGGATGCGGTACAGGAAAGACTTCATGCTATATTGCAGAACATTTTGGATGCCGGGTTGTTGGGGCAGACCTTTCAGTAGGGATGATCAGCAGTGCAACTGAAAGAGCAAAAAAAAAATCCATTTCCAATATGGTTGAATTCATTGTTGCAGACATTGAAGATATCCCTATTGTAGAGAATTCTTTTGATTATATTTTTGTTGAATCAGTATTGATATATGTGGATAAAAAAAAAGCCTTCAGTGAGATGAAAAGAGTGCTCAAACCAAATGGAATATTATGCTTCAATGAATTCACATGGCTGAAAAAACCCAAATCCCTGCTGGTGCAAAAGACCAAAGATGTGCTTGATGCACCAGCCGAAATATTGATGACTGATGATTGGGATCTTCTGGTCAGAGAGAATGGATTCATCGACATAAGATCAACAACTGCAAGATTTCGCATGAATCTTTATTATCAGATAAAAAAATTGTCTGCTCAGGGATTGAGATCCTTTTACATACTCTACAAATCCATCATGAATCCAAATATCCTGAAAAAGATTTTTGAGATCAAGCAGCATTTCCAGAAGAATTCGGAATATTTTGGTTACAGCATCTTTATTGCCCAGAATGCAAAAAATGAAATACTATGATGTAATCATCCTTGGAGCAGGGATTGCCGGATGCGGGCTTGCCTACAATCTCAGGAAATTTGGCTATAGTGGTTCAGTTCTCATCATTGATGATGGCAAAAAAAATAATTTAGGATATGGGCATAGAATAGTGTCATATGAAGATGTTAAAGAGTACAATTTGCCTTTTTCAAAGAAATTCAAGAGGCTTGATGTAGGTATGTACAATAAGGTTTATTTTTCTATTGATTATGATTTCTATTTTGTGAATTACGCACAAGCCTGTGAGCACCTGAGAGAAAAAAGTGGATATCATCTGATAGAAGAAAAGGCAAAAAATGTTGAAAACAATATATTAATCACTGAAAATAATGAGTATGGTCTTAAATATTTAATCGATTGCACAGGAAGCTCTTTTTTTTTGAGGAAGAAATTTGGTCTTCCCATCCCTGACATATATTGGATAGTAAAAACAAGAAAGATTCAGGCAAAACCAACAATGGACTACGATTCTTTTTCATTCTTTTTTTCAAATGGAGATTATTTTGAAGATGTCTATCCTATGGAAAATGAGATAATTCAGGGAGATTGGCTCTATACAAGACATGTTGATTTTTCAAAGCTTTCAGCACCTGTAAATTCATTCATGAATACGTACCTGAATGAAGCAAAAGTTACAGAGGAGAAAACTGCAGTTTTTCCGGTTTCGCCTGTGATGCCTTTAGTATCCAGGAACTATGCATTTTTAGGTGATAGTTTTGGAAATGCACTTCCTTCAGTAGGAACAGGGTTCACCGTGATTCTTGATTCTTCAGTAATGCTAGCTGAGGCAATCATAAAAAAGGATCTTTATCAATATAAAAAAAAATGGACAAAAAAATATTTGGAGAAATATTTGAAAATAATTGCACTTAAGGAAAATACACATTTTAATCATCCCATTGTTGCTAAAATGAAAAAATACCCCAGCATAGAGAAGATATTAAGTGTTGTTAAGGATAACCCTGAGCAATTTTTGGCCATGGTAACAGATAATGGAGATCCAAATTTCACAAAAAAGATGCGAAATATATATCCAAGACAGGTTATACTATGGCAAATATTCCATTATCTGGCAATAAAATTTAAATATTTACAGAACCACATTCAAAATAGACAAATGTTCTAATCTGTTGTCCTTTGTTCCTAATTTTTTTAAGCTGAAAGTTTTTTTCATATATAAATTCTAGAAAACCCTCAAGATAATTTGAAAGAAAGTAGTATCCATATTTATTAAATGGCTGACCCAATAGATCCAAATAAGTAAATTTCCCTGCTTTTCTCATTAAGATATGCCCAAAACCTAAAGCAGAAAATAGAGACTGCAATTCACAAAACTTTTTTACTTTTTCTTTTTGTAAAAAAACTTTGCTTGCCAGTCTAAATGTCGCATTTTTAACAGAATCTCCCAAAATTTCTTTGCAACTGAAACTATCATAATTGTATGATATTATTTCTATGAATTCAGGTGAAGTTGGAATTATGATATTTCCTAAATACGATACTTTTCCCCTATCAGAAATATGAATTTTTTTGAATTTCAATAGATCACTAAATGAATTTGAGTTTGTTAATTGCTTCTTGACAGGTGCTGGGTTGACCTTGTTGTATTCTAGGATTGTCCTTAGTTTTTTTGTATTGGAAACATATGTTGGTTTTATTTTTGGTTTAGCTATTATCAGGCATTGTTTTGGACAATCTTTGCATTTTCCTTCAGCTTCAATATTTTGTTTTAATAAATAACTTAGAATTCCGCTGACCAGTCCTGCGGCCATTGAACTACTCTGTGTTTTTCTGCAGTATCCATTGTCACTGCCTGAAAGAATGAGATTTCTGGTTTTGGCATTGTATTTGATTTCATCAAAACCAGATGCACCGGAGGTCTTTAAAATGTCAAAAATAATATTGAGGGTTGTTGGTATTAAAAAAGCCGGTATATTCAATTTTCCGGAAAAGGACATGTATGCTGTACCTACATCCTTGCCTACCTTGTACCACAATTCTTCAGTCTTTTTATGCCCGAAGGCTCTTACAGTATCATTATATAGATCTGCAATGACATCTTCAAAATCAAAAATTATCCTTTTGTGCTTTTCTTTTGACGAGAATCTCTTATTGGTCTTGCTGGTGATGAGTCCTGGAGAGTCAATAAGGACTGTCTTCGGAAAAAAAAGTTTCTTAAAAATAGTAATTCTGATATTTTTCATTTACAGTTATGCCTGTCAGGACTATTCTTCTTTTTTCACACTGATCCCGTTCTTTCCGATTTCAAAAGGAAGGCTTGAGTCATACTGTTTGGTCCATCTCATCTTTTTCACAAAGATGCGCCTTTCAATGCTGCCAAAAGACAGGAAATCGAGATTTATTTCACCATCGACCATGAATGATACGATATGGTTGAAATAATTTGGGAATTCCGTGTCGTTCTCAAGTGTCAGGAGAGTGGTCAGTCCCTGCTTTCTGAATAGATCAAAAGAATTGCTGATCATCTTTCTTAAGAGTATATTCTGTTCAGTGCTCTCTGAACTTGCAACACCTGTCGTGTATGTGAAAAAGCCATTGAAACTATCCACGACCAGCCTTGTCACTTTGTTGTCTTCTGCTATCTTATGGAAGAGATCCTTGTGTATCTTCTCATAATCATTGTATGAGAAATTCAGTATCTTGATCTTGCCTTTTTTTTCAAATTCAAGTATCTGGCTGCCGAATTTGAGATTCGAGAGATTCCTGTCAATATTTTCTCTGGGTTCTTCAAGGCAGATATAGACACATTTTTCGCCATTTTTCGCTCCTTCCAGAAGAAAGTGCATTGCAAATATTGATTTACCTACGCCGGCAGGTCCTGAAAGCCCTACAACACTTCCATGCGGAAGTCCGCCATCAATCATTGAATCTACTCCGGTTATACCAGTTGAAACCCTTGATTTTGATTTTGTTTTTTTCATTTTTTTCACCAAGTTTTAGATTTTGATCTTGTCAACAATGAACACAAAGACATCTTTGTACTTTGCCTCCAGTTTTTGGCACAATACCTCTTTTTTTGTCGTGATAGTCTTTCTGAGGTCTTTTGGGATCAGGAAATATTTGGTGGCTTCATTCTTCCCGCGCAGAGATATCCTGGATTTCATATCAGATGCATCCTCTGAAAAGATATGGATGTTTTCCATATGTCCCTTGAGCCGCAATGCCTCTTCTTTGTCAACGCATATCTCATACACAACTTTTCCGTCTTCAAGCAGCTTTGCATTCAGTATTGTTCCCATCTATACACCCCTTTATAAAAAATTTGATTGATAATCGAGCATTGTAATTGTGTTCAACCCCAATCTATGATATGATTTTAGGATAATATTTAAATTTTTTGGATAAAATATTGTTTTTTGTGCATTTATTTCCATAAATTTTCAATTTTGATTTAGCCAGCTACAAATTATTTTTATTCACTCTTAAGAAATAAAAATGGCAATATTTATAAATAATAATATAGTGGTCACCCTGATGATGCCAGTAAAATTATTCACAACCTGTATAACAATATTCCAATTGAAATTGAACATTTTGTAGCTCATCCAGGCTATCAGGCTGTAAATAATTTTTTGTCTGTTCCGGAAGAGATCAGTGATTTATTACTTTATGGGTTTAATACCCCGCAGCTCTGCTGCGAATACAAACCATAAAGGAATAACTGAAATTTGAAATTCGATTTAAATTCCCGTAATACCCCAGAGCTCTGCTCTGAT
>JAHIYL010000236.1 GCA_018815145.1 Nanobdellota archaeon
AGTATCCAGAATAACATACCTCCGCTTATTCTTCAGGACTTTTCTAGCCCAAGAAATTGCAGATCTTTGATCTTTTAATTTTGGATGTTTAATAGCTGAGATCATTTTTGGTATATCCTAGTGCCCCAACTCATAAATCCCCCAGCTATTACTTGCCGTAATGTGGATGCTGAATTGATTTGAAGGATTTGAAGGGTACAAGCGTACCCGAGAATACTTCGGGGCAATTCAGCGCCGCAGGACGGCAACCCGCAGGGCGAGAACAGCTTATTGCAGGCACGTTAAAAGCTCCGATTCATTATCGGGAGTCTTTTGTCTGATTAATCCTGCTCTAAGCTTGAAGAAGTTTTCCTTTATAAGTCCACTTGAATACTTTAGCCATAGTTGTGTTGTAATATTCAATGAAACTTTCTATTCTTTTTTTAAGCTCATCAGTGGATTTAAAGGTGCCATGCTTTAATATTTTCCTGGTCAATATACCGAACCATATTTCTATTTGATTCATCCATGAACAGTGTTTCGGTGTATACACAAAACGAATTCGGTGTGATTTATCAGAAAGGAACATTTCCCGGGATTCAAGATTTTTAAGGATTCCGCATTTTCCTTTTTCTCCAAGCTTATCTTTGATATCCAGTTTTTCAGCGATTAACCTGACAAGTTCTTCTGATTTGTGCGTATTAAGCTGGTCGGCAACAAATATCCAGGTTCCTTCAGGATCAATTTTGATAGTCTCTTTTATCAATGATACAAAATCATCAGCCGTTCTGGTGGCACCAATATGATGAGCAATTATTTTCCCCGTACCTACTTCAAAACTCGGGATAAGAGCCTGTGTCCCATGTCTCTTGTATTCAAATTCAAGTTTTGCGATACTTCCCGGAAACGTATTTTTATCAGGATTTATTCGCTGAAGTGCCTGAATTCCGGTCTTTTCATCAACACTTACAGTATGAATATTATTTTTCAAATTCTCAGAGGAACTGCGATAAATAGAGCTGATTTCGACAACTCTTTCATTAAATTTGTCCATATCTTCAATATTGGGAAATTCCCAGTACTTTGAACGATGAGGTTTAATGTCTGCTTCATTGAGTATTCTGCCTACAGTTGAGCGGGAAATGGAAGTGCTTATTTCATCTCTGTTGGCAACCATGGCAAGCTCACGGTATGTCCAGGTATCTGCTTCCACTGCATATTTTCCCGGTTTTTCACTTGCCATTGCCACAATAGCGCATTGCTGTTCAGGAGAATAAACAAGAGGAGCTCCGGAACGCTCATTATCTTTCAGAAATAAATGTAGAAATCGTTCAAGTTCGATATCAGTCATTTTCGGATGTTCTCTCAACTGGGTAAGCAGTTCATCGGCACGATGATACCAACGATACGCCTTCTCACGATTGCAGCCCAGGCGACGGGCTGTTGCGGACGGATTGAACTTCATCAGTTCAAGAATTAACAGGGCTCTCTCCATCTCCCGCCTTTGAGAGGTGTGCCTTGCTATAATAACGCAAAAAGCTTTAACAAGCTCAAGAGGCAGCTCCAGGGGGGGGGAAGACCGAGAGGGCCGTACATGTTTTTTCTCATGTTTGACCCTCTTTATTTATTTTTCAATAGCTGAAAATATGCTAATATATAGTTTTTTCAAGCTCAAATTAGGCATTTATTAAGCTGGCAACCCTATGGGCGAGGCCTTTCCGCAGTCATGCATCCCCTAAATCAACGATGAAGCCAGCTTCACCTTATGATTTAGGAAATACATGCCTATCGAAAATGCTCTCGGTAATAGCCGGGGGATTTATGAGTTGGGGCACTAGCATCCCATGGAGTATTGGAGTATCAGCTACGCTGACCAGCTGGGGCTGGAAGGAGTATTGGAGTGTTGGGAAAGAAGATGTTACGACACATTTACAGCATTAAAAAAATCGGAAGTTACGTTATTATATAATCTTCAAATGCTATGTTTTTTCGTTTCACCTTGAATTCCCAGCCACGGCTGGCCCGCCTTGAGCGGGAAACCCATTACTCCATTTCTCCACCATTCCATCACTCCGGGGCTGTATTAAAAGTCCAAGAATACGAGGTTTTTTGTTGGAGTCCAAGCTTCAGCTTGTTTGGTTTGAGTTCAAAACTTTTCAAACTAAAGTTTGTACTCCAACATTTTTCACCTTTTGATACAGCCCCAATGATTTTTTTTCTTGTTTTTTTGATGAGAATATCTTTACAATTGTACCTATTAAAGCAACGGCGCTCCCCGCTATGGCAATAAAACTTCTAATCTTACCTTCACTACCACCTCCGCCGAATGGACCTGTTCCATCTTTAAAAGGCATAATATCCTCCTCTCTGATTTTATATTTCAAGAGTCAGAACTACTGGCTTACCTTTTGCGAAAGTCTATTTTTTATCCGGTCA
>JAHIYL010000237.1 GCA_018815145.1 Nanobdellota archaeon
CAGTCCATGAGTTTTACAGAGATATAAAAAAACCATATTTTCGCGATTTTTTTTTTGATAAGAGGCTTTACAGATCAATAAAAAAGGATATTGAGTGGATACATTCTATAAATAAGGACATCAAGGTTGCGCTGAATAAGAGAGGTCTGGTGATATATGACAATTACAAGAAAAATGATTTCAATATACTTATGCTTACCATACACTCGGGGCACTGGGTGCCTGAGAACATAATTGACAAGCATGTCATCTCTGCAAAAGAAAGGGCATATGAAGAGGACGTGGGAACTCACAAGATATATGGCCGGCTGGTCCTGAAAAACAATGGTATCTGGATAGACAATAAGCTTTCCAGATATGCAATTGATTTCAATAGGAAAGAAGAGGAAGCAATATATAAGGATCATCAGGAAAAATGGCTAAAGCATGTGTGGAAAAAACAGCTAGATATTGCTGAAAAAAGATGGCTTTTTGAATGCTATGAAAGGTTCTACCTGACTCTGGAATCACTGATAGATACCTGGAGATTCAATGTCATATTTGATGGTCATTCAATGAGTGATGCAGATGATAGGCCAGATATTAGTTTCGGCACTACGTACGTACCAAGATTCTATATTCCGATTGTCAGGCAGATGGAGAAAAAACTTAAGAAAAAAGGATACTGTTCTATTGATGAGAATACACCATATGAAGGAGGATATGTAAATCAGGTTTTAAAGGAGAAATTTCCGGACGTCTTCATATTGTCGATGGAGATAAACAAGAAGTTATATCATATACCTAATACCACAAAACCGGATGACAAGAAAGTAGAAAATTTGTCACAGGTTTTATCTGAGATATTTGCTTTTAAGTGAATCAATTTTGCCGGATCAAAACTTTATTATTTTTATGTGCTCTTTTTTTGCAGCTTTCATGAATCTTTTGTCAGGATTGACTGCATAAGGATGGCCGACAAGCCTGATAAAATCAAGATCTGATAGATGGTCTGTGTATGCATATGAATTTTTAAGGTCAATATTTTTTTTTGCGGAATACTCATTGACAAGTCTTTTTTTGAATTTTCCATAACATAATTGTCCTATGATCTTTCCGGTATAATACTGGTCAAATATTTCAGATTTTGTTGAGATCAGATCAACTTCAAGGTATTTTGCCACTGGTTTGACAACGAAATCAAGTGAAGCAGTGGCAAGCACCACCTTGTGCCGCTGTTTCTTGTGGAATGATATCCGGCTCAGGGCTTTTTTCTTTATTTTTTTTATGAGTCTTTTTTTGAAAAATTCTTCTGAAAGCTTTTTGATATCGTGTACATTGTGGGTATCAACAATAGGAAGTCTTGCCTGTTTTGTCATCTGTTCATAATCCAGCCTGTGCAGTTTGTACAAGACAATATTGTACAGCATCTTGATGATGAAAAATGGAGATACCTTTCCCTTGAAAAAAAGGAACATGACAAAGCTTGCGCTTGAGCTGCCGCTGACTATGGTGTAATCAACATCAAAAAAAGCAGCTGTCTTCATCTATAGTCTTGCTGGTTATTATATGAATTGTTTGGATCTGTATATGTATCCTGTGTCTGTTGGTTTTGATTCAATCCACTATTGTATGTCTGACTCATGTTTTCATTGTTTCCATCAGATATGTTGTTTTGGTTCCCACCATTTTCCTTATTTCTGAAAAAAATGAATATGCCTGCTGCAATTACAATAACAGCTATTATTAAAATTAGGATTAACCAGATATTATTATCTTTCTTTGTTTGATGATTTTCAGATTCACAATCAGGATCGAAATTGCATTCCTGTTCACAATAATCGTCGCTTTCACAATTAATTACAGGTTCTTCTTCAGCTTTGCAGTCATTCGGGCACGAACCACTATCTTCATCAAAATTACATTCATTGTCTCCACAGTACGCATCATTTTTTTCAGCTTTGCAGTCAATATCATTTTCAGCATTGCAGTCAGGATCGCAGATTGTATCTGCTTCTTTGTCACAATACTTGTCTCCTGCACCTGAGGAGCAGTCTGCAGGGCAGTTCCCAAAATTCTCGTCAATACCGCATATTCCGTCTCTGCAGCCTTCATTTGGAACTGGTTCTGTTTTGCAGTCTGGGTCACTTTTCCCTGTACAGTCCGGATCACATATACCATCTAATTCCATGCTGCACAAGCCATCTGGAATGCTTGATGAACAATCTTCAGGACAGTTTAAGCTGTTTTCAGGTGTGGCACATTTTCCGTTAGCAATGCATTTGACCATTACAGTCATGACATCTGAGTAATACACTTTAGAATCAATGTATATTTCTGTTGCACCTACAGTATATGTACCAAGGCTATTTGGCTTGACAATATAATAAATGTTTTTTTTCTCCAGAGGATCAAGCTCAAATTCCCATACATATTGCGGAGCCCTGGCTGCAATGAAACCCTGGGTAGATGGGGTATTAAATAGTTCAAGAGGTTCAACAGGTTCGGCATCGCTTATCTGTTCAACAACCCGTACATCTTTCTTTTCATTAAACATGCTAGTTATTGATATGTCAACTTTAAGATAATCTCCAAATAAAATTATTTCTGTGACTTTTTTTTCAATATTGATTTCTTGTGAAAGAACAAACATTGAGTTCATGATCAAAAGAGTAAAGAGCAGAATAAAAATTTTATTTTTCATAGTATTTTCACCTCAAAGTTAGCATGAATACACATTTGTTTTTGCCGGGCAGGAATTCTCGCCATTATCATTTAAGCATGAATCCAATTCATATGAGCAATAATTGTACCAATTAGCAGGGTTATTGCCGGGCCTGTATGCTGAAGGATTATTACCTGTTGTATCCACCAAATGCCATTTAGGATCTCCCGGGAAAAGCACAAGATTGAACTGATGATCAGGTCCGGATACGCTGTAAATTTCGTTATTTTTATAGCCCATTTTTCTTAGCAGACTTGTGGTAGCTATCGAGTAATCGACACATGTGCCGGTCGAGATTATATTGATTGAGGCATGGACAGGCAAATCTGCAAAATAGCAGTTGTTTTTCGACATGTCTGCATCATCAATCCAATTGAGTGGAGGAGGAGCATGGCATGGAAGATTTTGTGCATTACTATTAAACATTGAGATTGGTTGATCAGGATTGTTACATATATATCCTGCACAATTGAAAGTTGCAGTATTCATTCCACAGCATATTTCCGGTGAAAAATAATTTTCCATCCAGCCGGTCTCATGGCCGAAAGGACCTAAACCCTGAATAATATATAGAGCATGGCACTTCTTCAGCTTATCATCAGTGTGCCCTGTTGTGAGGCCTGACCATTCATTATATATTTGTTGGCATCCTCCGTGGCAGTGGCCTATGCATGCATTCTTACAGCAGTCTTCAGCCTCTTCTGCAATGTAATTAAGGTCATTCCGGCATACTTCAAAATTATCGCAGGAATAGAACTCATGATTGATTTTTACAATAGGACCCTGATTTGAAGGCCATGGTGATGCACATGGTGTGTCATCAGGACAAAAGTCCAGGATTCGAAAACAGTCAGTTCCATTCCATCCAAAGTCAATTGGACAGCAGGCTTTGTCATCCCGGTCAAATATGGATTCTGCGCAATTGAGACTCTGGCACTCGTTATTGCAGTTGCAGCTAGTATAATCAATAAAATCTGTTGGAGCAAGGCACCCATTTGTATATTCTTCTGTACTTTCCGGGCAGCAGATATCCCCATTGAGATCACATTCATTCCTGCAGTCAATATTATTGAAACAGTTTTCCCCAAGCAAAGGATCGCATATCCCATTTGTCAGGGAATCAACACATTGTGATTCATTCTCAATAAAATAAGTGCCTTCAGGACAGCAATGTCCGGTGATGTCGCAGTCAAGCTGCATCTCGCAGTCGCATGGGATATTGCAGAGTTCATCCTGTGGTTTCAATGTCTGCAATGCTGCATTTAATCTCTGTCCGCTTTCAGACCAAAGGACGCAGGTCACGTATTGCCCTTTCTTGAATATCTTGAATGTTATCTGTGAACTTGGTGTTTTGCCTCTTGCTTTTTCTGAGAGATAGAAAAGGCTTTTCTGTGAGTACAGTTGAAGCGGATGCATAAAATAATTGCTGTCCTCAATCTCTTCACATGATTTTGGATTGGATTTCATCTTTATGCACAACAGATCTTTTGGCTCGGTTCTGGTCTTGCCTTTGTTCTCGATGGTGATGTTTTCTACCAACCCCGGAAAAACTAGGAGTGTTATCTCTTCATCAGACTCACCATATGAACTTCCAACAGCAAGTATTGAAGATTTCAGAGATGAAAAACTTTCCAGCGCCTTGTTTGCTTCACTGTTGTGGATCCATCGTGTCAGAAGAGAAAAACCAGCAACAAATATCAGGCTGCCAATGATAAGGCCTGCAATTATCCACATCCAGACTTCAACTGATTCCATTGCTTTTTTGTTCATCTATCTTTTATACGATAGGGTTCATATTTATAATTTACTTTTTGTGCTGGATCTTTGTTTGATACATCTTAAGTATATTATTAGTAAAATTTATA
>JAHIYL010000238.1 GCA_018815145.1 Nanobdellota archaeon
AATTCTTATTATTTATGCATAATTATCCAATCAAGAAACCACCACAAATATGCAGAAAAATAAGGATGCCTGAAAAAAGACCAAGTCTATTCAAAATCCTCTCTTGTGCCGTCCAGCATCTCCTGCCAGTATTCTTTGGCAGCCTTATCCTTGTCCTGATTGAACTTTTCAAGCCATGCATGGGCCTGGGAATCTTTCTTCTCTGTCCTGGCAATCTTCTCAATGTACTTATATACGACATCAATGACCCGCTGAGGCTCCCAGAATCCTGTTCCCTTGTATTTTGAGAATATCTTTTTTGCTATTTCCTTATGATGGCTGTAGAGATCAATATCTGTGCCATACACATAATTGACAATATCCTCCACTATCTCCTCGCTCCATTTCCTGTGGAACCTGCAGAGCGCAATATTATCTGAGAACAGCTCTTTTACCATCCTTTCAGAAGATTTGATCCCAAGATCTCTTGGAGGCAGAAAATCTGCACCATAATACTGGAAATATTTTCCCATGGTAGGCATCGGAAGGAACATTCCCGGAACCCAATACTGATTAGGAGCAATGCTGCCCTGGCCTCCATATGAATTGAACAGGGCAATATCAGTAAATTTCTTCTTTTTCTCTTCTGTCCTCCCTGAATATATCTTATCAAGATACAGAGAAGCAGACCTTATATTTTTTCTCAGGATCAGGGCAAGAGAATCACTTGAGAATGTGATGAATCTCAGGATCTCCACTGCAATCTTGGAATTTCTTGCTGAATCCTCCACTACATCAAAATTTTCAAAATCAAATTTTGGCATCAATTCAAGTCCGAGCTTTTCTTTATCCAAAATTCCGATGTAGAGCGCTTCCATGAGCCAGCCAATCATATTTCCTGCTTCTATTGCATCATAGCCCAGGCTGTCCATCTCAAAATTGAGCTTTTCAGCAGCTCTCTGGTCAAATATGCCGCAATTTGGCCCTCCTGCCTGGTATGGTTCATAATCTTTCTTGAAAAAGCCATGCATCTTCTTGCAGACAACCGGGCATGCTTCTCCGCAGCTGTCCTGACATTTAGGCTTGATTGTCTCTTCATTGAATTGCCTGAGATAGTGGTTCAGGATGAATTCCTGATGAACAAATTCCCTTTCCTCATCACCTGAATATATGCTCCTCCAATTGAAATATATTATCCATTTCTTTAGGAGAGTATAATTTACACCAAAGGTCCCTCCTGTCTTCAAAGCCTCATCATATCTGTATTTGCCAGTATTCGCAATGACCACCTTATGATATTTTTCATTGAATTTTTTCTGGAAAAGCTCATTCAGACCAGTGATGTTCCTGAGGTTCTCATTATTGGACACATGATCTCCGCCAAAGACCATACCAATGATATTGTGCTGTTGGACAAGCTTTGAGCCCAATCCCCCTCTTCCAGCCCAGCTGTCAACGCTTGTTATGTTTCCGGATTTTATATTTGAAGAGAGGATTGCACCGGACTGTGTATGATGGCTAGCAGGTCCTGTGGCAAGGATCCGTGGCTTTTTGTAGTCCTTCCCATACTCCTTAAAAAGATTTTCCTGTAGCCTATATGTGGTCAGGATCCTATTGTTTTTTCCAGTATACAAGCTTTTTTTTGCAGGCACAAGTGAGAAAATGGTCTCATCATTCCTGCGGTCAATGATTAATACCGAAGGTTGTGCTGCCCTGTTCTTTATGGCTACATAATTCAGACCTGTTCCAAAGAATTCAACACCTGCGCCGCCAAGCGTAGAAATGTAGAAAGCCTCCCAAAGCGGACTCATTCCGCAGAATACTAGCCTGTTTGTTCCTGGGATGGAAGAACCGGACAGGATGCCCCTGCCAAACACAAAATAATCATCTTCTTCAGTCAGTCTCAGTGCATAATCAACCGGACCTAATATTTTGCTGTCACCAATATCCGCAATCTTTCCTTTTCCAGTTGCAGCATTCAGCACCAGTGCTTTCTGGGGAATATTTTTCTTTGTCATGGGATTATCATTGATCCATAATTGTCCATAGGAATATATCCTGACAGCAAGCATTAATAAAGTTAATTGCTATATTTTATAAATTACAGCATGCCTTTCCAATGGATCAGTCTGCAAGATGAAGAAGGATAGCGAGATCATCATGTGCAGAGAGATCATGGGGAGCATCCTTTGGCATGAATATGAAGACACCCTGTTTCATCTCGATGTCCTGATCATACAGCCTGAAATTGCCGCTTCCTTTCAGCACATAGACGCTTCCTGCCTTTGTTGATGTGTGTGTATCAATATCAGTCCCTTTTGTCAGGCACATCAGTGTGAAATTGAATGACTCGCCCTTTGCAAGCACAGTAGAAAATATCCCTTCTTTTGGAAACTGCATCAGTTCATTGATGTCCTTCACAAAATCTTCATTAAATTCAGCCATAATATCAACCTCATGTATTTATTTCAATTTCTGTGTAATATTTAATAGGAATTTTAACAACAACAATCACGGCACAGACGGATTTTTTTCAAAAATCCTACTCACCTAACGGTTCGCCTGGCCATGTTGTTGTTAAAATTCTATCTTTATTCTTACCAGTATTTCCAACGATTCCTAAACCCAGTCCTCTTCAAGGATCTCTCCTTTAATCCCGACGACTATTCTTTTGATAGGGACCTTCCTTGTTGCCTGGGATGCTGCTTCTTTGACCAGATGCAAGAGCCCACCGCAGCATGGCACCTGCATTATCATCACAGTCAGGGTATTGACTCTGGCATCATCGATGAGTGACTTGATCTTATCAACATATATCTCCTGTTCACTGTCAAGCTTTGGGCACGCGATTGCAAGGCTCCGTGCCTTAAGATAATCCTTGTGAAAATCAGGAAGTGAAAAACCTGCACAATCTGCTGCTATGACAACATCTTTACCTTTATAATAGGGTGCCATTGGTGATATCAGATGCATCTGCACAGGCCACTGCCTAAGTTCAGACGGCCTTTTCCCGCTCTCATCACCTGCTCCTTCATCTGCTTTCCCTTCCTCTTCACTGAAATCCATCATCCTTGAGCCCGGGCATCCGCTTGGTACATCACATTTTTCCTGCTTTTTTTCTTTTTTCATGAAATCAACCTCAATGTCTTTCTCTTTCAGGTAATCCAATGCCTCTCTGAGGAATTCATCTGCACCATGCTCTTTCAGATGATTGAGATGCGCAAGTATTGTATTCTTTCCTTTTGGCACAATATTCTGCTCTATTACTTCCCTCTCATCATAGGCAACTGTCTCTCTTTCCTCAATCTAGATCGCATCTTCAGGGCAATGGCCGATGCATGCTCCGAGTCCGTCGCAGAATAGGTCAGAGATCAGTCTTGCCTTTCCATCGATCATCTGCAGCGCTCCTTCCATGCAGTTTGGGACACATGCCCCGCATCCTGTACATTTTTCTTCATCAATCTTTATTATCTTTCTTTTTACCATTTCTTTGCACCTTTCTTTGATTTGAGCTCAATTATCTGAAACATGTCTTGATATCTTTAGTATACTAAGTATAAAAAAGATACTTATTTAAATAATGGTGGGTTTCATAAAGTATACTATGAAAAGTACAATTGACAGATGCACCATATATGAGACAGCAAATTTTATCGGGAAAAAATGGACTCTAATCATACTTCTTGAACTCTATAAAGGAAAAGAGTGGAGTAAACGGTATTCTGAGATCAAGGATAATATCCCTATGATAACAGCAAAGATCCTGTCAGCAAGACTGAGAGAGCTGGAAAAGGAAGGTCTCATCACAAAGAAGATTGATGCATCAAGCTTTCCGATAAAATGCCATTACAGGCTCACAAAAAGCGGAGAAGAATTCATCAGGATAATCCGGGACATCAAATCATGGGCACTCAGATGGAAGATAAAAAACAAGGCCTGCCAAAGATTGGACTGCAGAAACTGTGTGATCTAGCTGTTTTTTCGTGAATTATAATAGCTTAGCCAGCCGCAGCCCGATGTTGCCTTTGGAAGATGGAATGAGAATTCTGATGAATATTTTCTTATATTTATCCTTCTGTCAAAACCATCCTTCATTGCATAATAGGCTGCAAACCTAAATTCAGGACTATGCGGAAGAAGCATATCTTCTCTCAGATATATTATTTTTATCCTTCCACCATCTTCCAATAGGATCAATGAATTCTCGTTTTCATTCTCAACAGAACCAAACATGGCCTCGATCTTCAGAGGGCTGGTCTTCAGCTTTTTGATTGAATGAAGCCTTTTCATCTTCCTTAATACAGGTATTATCTCATTGATGTTCTTTTCCCTAAGATACACCCATAGGTTGCACTCTATAGAATCTGTAGTCACTTCCAGCAGTATATCCCTGTATTTAAGGTTCCACTCAGATATCATCTTCCTGAATCTTCCAAGATCTTCCTGCACCCCGAACGTTCCCATCTCCCCATAATTCTTCTCTATCTCTTCATATATCTTGAACACCAGATAGAAATCTTCAGCAAAAGTCAGCATATCCTTAACATTGAAATTCTGCAGGAAACCATCAAGCTCAAGTATCATCCTGTCTTTCAGAAGCTCATTCTCATCAATAGGTTCATCGCCTTCATCAAATATTTCTGACATATGCCATATAAAAAAACCTGACACTTAAAAATATTACCAAAACAGAAGATTCAAATGAAAATTATGTGATTTGCCGATAATTTTATTTAAGAAAAATAATTATCAAATTCAATGGATATTATTGAACTTAATGAACAAGGTTGGAATCAAATAGGTGAAAAAGCCGCATTGCCTTATCTTAATCAAGGAAACTACAGTATTGTTTTCAATGAATTTTGCAGAGCCATCCCAAAAAAAGGAGCAATCCTGGATCTGGGATGTGGTCCGGGAATACCTGTAACAAAAGAACTTCTCGATAGAGGTTTTAAAGTAACTGCCATAGATTTTTCAGAAGAAATGATAAAAGCAGCCAAAAAAAATATTCCACAAGCAACATTAAGAAAAATTTCTATGACTGAAATTGATTATGCAAATGAATTCGATGGAGTGATCGCAAGCTACACTATGTTGTGTCTTGATCCGGATAATTTTGACATGACGGCTAAAAAAATATCAATCGCTTTGAAAAAGTGTGGATTTTTCTTCATTGCCCTAAACGAACCGAAAAAAATGTATAATGAAGAAGACTATCATACCAAAATTGACGGACAGACCATCTACAGCAGACCCTATTCAGAGAAAGAAATAACAGATGTATTTTCCAAATACTCTATGAAAGTAATTCAGGTCAAAAGAGAAATCTATAATTCTGACATGTATGGAAAGGAATACTGTTTGATTATGTTATTAAGGAAAGACTAGAAGCCTCCAACAAAAGATCATACTAATTCTGCTATAGGTTCTCAAGCTCACTGTCAACTTTCCTGACCCATGAAGTGATGATCTCATGTATCTTTTTAGAGAAAAGTCTTTTATCTTTGAATCTGTAGAAAAATAGATAGCCGCCGTTATCAAGATTGTTCTGCGTCCTTTCAATGATGTCTTTTTCATGGAGCTTTTTCACTGAACGCTGGACTGTTGTCAGATTCAGATGCATCCCCTCAGCCAGATCACTGGTATTGAACCATCTATCACCATTTTTTAGCATAAGTTTTACCACAGCAAAGTCAGATTTTGATAGTCCAAGGCTGCATTTTATGACTTCATCGATCTTGAAGCTTTTGCATGCAAAGTCAATCATAAGGCATCACCCTGCACCATGATACAGACTCTGTGGTATTCCTTGATATCATTCTTTCTGCAGAAATCTATTGCAATCTGCGACGAACTTCCCGGCTGCATCCAGACTGTCTTTATGCCAAGTTCCTTGACCGCAATCAGCACATCCTCAGTCACTTCAGGAGGCACAACAAAGACAACAATATCAATGTTTCCTTCAAAATCATTTAGATTATGGTAAGCCGTATGACCCAGTATCATATCCTGTCTTGGATTGATTGGGATTGCATTGATATTTTTTTTAAGAAGGTCTTTGAAAACTATACCGCCATACTTATCAGGATCATTTGATGCCCCGACAACTGCAACAGCCTTATCTTTAAGATTCATTTTTTTTTCTCATCAAGATTGGTTTTATCAATGGATACAGATATGCAGAAAAAAGTATGATCAGAGAAATCCAAGTGTATTTTTCAGGAAGAAGGAACATGACTGCAACAGCAATTGATAGAATCACAATCCCTTCCATGGTGCAGAACGGACAGCCATATGAAGTATTGCAGGTCATACCTGCATTCTGTACACCACTTGATTTTTTCTTTTTTATCTTAGAGGACTCTGATACCTTCTTACTTTTCTTTTGTGTTTTCATTGTATATATTGTATGCAGCCACTGCTCCTTCTGCGCTTGCAGTAATTATCTGCTTCAGGTCATTTGCAGTGATGTCTCCTGCTGCATAGAATCCTCTGATATTGGTTTCCTGATTCTTATCAACTTTTATGTAATCATTTTCAGTCTTGATTCCAAGTCCCTTGATGGTTTCTGTATTTGGAACAGAACCTATCTCAATAAAGACTCCTTCAAGTGCAGGCTCTGCATTATCCTTCAGTTTTACACCCGTAACAAACTTGTCTCCTACAATTTCAGTAAGTTCCTGGTTGAATATCACCTTGATCTTTGGATTTTTTTCCACAAGCTTGACCCAGGTAGGTTCTGCCCTGAAAAATTTAGATTTCCTGTATATTATGTAGACTTTTTTTGCGTGCTCTGAAAGCAGCAGGGCAGAAGTGAGCGCAGCATCTCCGCCTCCTATGACTGCAACAGTCTTTGCTCTGAAAAGAGGCCCATCACAAGTTGCACAATAGGAAACACCTCTTCCGGAATATTTATCTTCTCCAGGGATATTAAGATGCCTATGGTTTGTGCCAGCTGCATAGATTATTCTCCTGGCAAAATATTCTTTGCCAGATTCAGTGATTACTGAAAAACTTTTTTTTTGCTTAGTGATGGTTTTTACACCTTCATATGCAATAGGCACTTTCAGGCTTGCCACATGCTCAGTGAATTTCTGCATGAGCTCAAAGCCCGAACAATCGACATAAGAAGGATAGTTGCATATCTTATGTGCTGTCGCTGCAAGCCCGCCGGTATTCCATGTTACCATCAATGTATCCAGCATATATCTAGCTGCATATATGGCAGCAGACATACCTGCTGGTCCGCCGCCTACTATTATAAGGTCGTGCACTTTTTTTGTTTTTTCAGAAGAATTTTTTTGGGTCATTTCATAAAATATTAAAAAACATAAGGATTTAAACTTTTGCAAGTGCGTCGTCAATCTTCTGCTTCATGACTTCTTTAGGTGCAAATCCTACAATCCTATCAACTTCTTTACCGCCTTTGGCCACAATTAGGCATGGAATTCCGGTTATCTGATATTTATCAGCAAGATCAGGTTCCTCTTCTGTCGACAGTTTCGCAAATTTCAGTTTTCCGGTATAATCATCTGAAAGCTCTTCAAACACAGGACCCATCATCCTGCATGGCATACACCAGGATGCCCAGAAATCAATTATGACCGGTGTTGCTGACTTATTCACTTCATTCTCAAAATTTTTTTTGTTCAAATGTACAATGCTCATCTTAATTTCCTCCGAAAGGCCTTTATGGCCATCTTTATACTTTTGTAACAATCTGACTCCCTTGTGTATATCAGATTTATTACAGTACTGCAAGAAAACAGCAGTAGTATTTAAACATTGCCAAGTACTGAAAAAATTGACTGGAAAAATGAAGCAGTGAATTTAGAATCACATAATTATGTTTTTCAGATCTCTTCAGGCTTCTCCACCGTCCTTTCTTCTCTGACATTGCCTGTATTCACTGTGCCGATCCTGTTTATATAGATTATCTGTGCTTCATCAACTGCAGCAGTCTGGTGTTCGACGCCTTTTGGGATGAATGCACATTCTCCTTGTTTAAGGTACAGCTCTTTGTCCTTGAACCTTACGATGAATTCTCCTTTTACAGTCAGGAACATCTCATCTTCATCATCATGATGATGCCAGGGAAGCTCTCCTTTGCATTTGACCAGCTGCACATTGCAGTCATTGAGCTGTCCGATCTTCTTAGGTGACCAGTGCTCACTAAACAGAGCAAACTTTTCATTGATATTGATTTTGTCGATTGCCATAATTGGATGATAAGAAAGATAGACTATTAAATATTTTGGATTCACGAAATCATGTCAAGAGGACTTGTAACATGGATTCTAGGCAATACCGCATGGACATAAATCATAGTAGTATCCAATCTATTGTGTCCAAGAAGATTTTGCACAGATTCAATAGAAGCATGATTTTCTATCAGATGGGTTGCAAAACTATGGCGGAGGGTGTGAGGATGTACATTCTTCTTTATCCCTGCAATCTTTACGTACTTTCTGACAATATGATATATACTACTCCTACTAATTTTGCTGTTTTGAGTGGTTATTACATTACTCTGTCCATCTGACCCGTCAATCATTTTTTTCAGGTCCGGCTTAAGTTTCTCAGAAATTAAAAAAATTCTATCTTTTTTCCCTTTACCATTTCTAACCCATCCATATCCAAATTCAATTTCAAGATCCCTAACTTTCAGGTTAACAAGTTCGGAAAGTCTTAAGCCAGCAGAATACATCAGTGCAACAATCATCCAATGTTTTTTGTTATTTATAGATTGTAAAAGAATCTTAACTTCAGATTGAGTTAAATAGACTGGCATTCTTTTTGGCTTTCTCAAATACTTTATGTCCATAACCCAGTTTTTCTTCAGGATATTTCTTATAAGGAATTTGATGGCAGACAAAGCGATATTCATGGTGCTTTCAAATTTTCCTTTTTCTGACAAGTAATCAAGGTAATTGAATACATCTTTTTTAGTCAGTTTGTTTTCTTCTTTACCAGAAAACTTAAGAAACTCAGACGCATAGTGACAATATGATTTTATTGTCCAAGGACTATATCTTCTCCTAACAGTCTCTTTTTTAAGCTTGTAAATTGCGTCCATAATTTATTATTGAGTTAGTATCAGTATAAATATCCTATGCGCATATGTCCAGTGTCCAGTGCAACAAAATATCACTCACTAATCATAACGAAAAATTCATGTTCGATGTTCCAGAATTCTCTGTTTTAAGCCTTCTAACTTCAAAAATTGCCCATTTCATCATAAAAAGAGTTATGATTTATTATTACTCGAAACCAGTTCACTGCAACTTGATAAGTTGGTCGAAAGCAAAATAAGGTAAAAACTTTTTTATATTAGATACTATAAATTATATTTATGGGATTTGTTGACGTAATAAAAGCAGCTGCAAAAGAAGCAATAAAACCAGAAGGATATATTAAAGGAGACAAATTTGAAGATTTTATTCTGTCACTTTTTAGTTCTTCTGATTTATGGGTTTTGATCAAAAGAACTCAAGATTATGATCATAACTCCCAAATGTATGAAAAAAAATCCCTAGACCCAGATTTTAGATTTAAACACAAAGTCTCAAATAGGCAGATTAATATTGAGTGCAAATATAGAAGTTGTCTTAACAAAGGCATGTTAGAATGGTGTAAACCCGGACAACTTCAAAGATATAAAGAGTTTGATAAATATAATAATACATATATCATAATAGGTCTAGGAGGAGAACCAACAGGACCAGATAATTTATTTTTGATTAAACTTTCTGATGTTAAATTTGAAAAACTATATCCTTCATATCTTAAGAATTTTGAAGTAAAAAGGAATTGCTGTTTCGATATGAAAAACGGAAAAATTATGCAGTTGGATGTTGGTGTAAGTAAGACTTTGTTGTTAAAACAGAAACTTGAATTTATTAATAAGTTATTTAGGTAAATCTTCAATTTTTTACTTGCTTCTTTTGCTCGACGTTTTTGAACTGGTTTCTCCGTCATAACATCTGCGCTCCTTCGTCTCGCTTTGCTCGCTCGGTGCTCGACCCAGCCAG
>JAHIYL010000239.1 GCA_018815145.1 Nanobdellota archaeon
CTACCTCGCCACGCTCAACCGCTTCTCTAACCACGTCTATCGCCATCTTATGTTAAAACATAAAGCAGACTTTGTTTTTACTAAACATTATCCTTCTATAGACTATATCAGACTGAAGAATGAGTAGTATTCACATAAATAATCTCCTCTCCACCAAACATTTTTTATATTCATATCTCCCTTCTAATCAGTACTATAAAGCATGGGGTGTTTTGTATATTGGAATTTAAGGAAAAAAAAGAACCTGTAATGTGCAATGTTTTCGGGTTGGGCTTGAGCATGACAGATGAAGATAAGGTTCAGCTTGGCAATTTAGTGGAAACCTATTTCAGGAAAAGGAGAAATTATGTAAATTCACGGATTGAAAACCTTGCAGGTGCATTATTATGGGTCTATTCAAGAATAAATTTCTTGTTTGAACATGATGAAACCTGGTCTCAGAAAAGCCTTGCTGATTCATTGGGAATCAGATCAAAAACAATAAGCAATGTTTCGATGAAAATCTGGGATGCATTGAATATTGATCTCTTTGATCCCAGATTTGCAAGAAAAAATGTGGCTGATTCTGATTACCGAAAAGATTTTATTATGCTTCCTAACGGATTTATAATGCCTAAAAATATTCTTCAGAAAGAATGAAAAAGACCTTTGATAAGAACGGAAGGACATTATATAAATACAGTCATAGTGTCAGCCAAGGAGGATGGGTTTATAATCATAAATCACATAATCAAATTACAAATAAACAAGGCCTCAGGAATGCATTGGCTGCTATTGAGAAAAAACTTAAGCTTGTTGATTGCACAATTAAAATCTATGATAAAATGTTTTTTCTTTTCTGCCATATCCCAAATTCTCTTGCTCCTGCAGCATTAATAGAATCTATCCAAAGAAATATTTCGGGTTTTACTGAATGGGATTCTGAATACCTCTTCACAGGAATATATGATCTGAAAGAAAACAACATCAGGCAATTTTTGAAAAAATGCAATTTTGATTATGATAATGGATGATGTTCATTCGGATAAAATAAACAACCAAGGCAAACAAATGAGAAGTGTTTGGTCAATTCCATTAACACCATTAGAAGAGAAAAAAAACGGCAGACATCCAACCCAAAAGCCGCTTGAACTATTAAATAGAATTATTGCATCATCCACAAACGAAGGAGACTTGGTGCTAGATCCTTTCAATGGTTCAGGCACAACAGGGGTTGCTGCAAACAGATTAGGAAGGAAATACATAGGCATTGACAAAGAGAAAGAGTATCTGGATATTACTGTGAATAGGCTGAAAAATTCTTAAATTAATTTCATTAAGAAATATTTTTATGTAGATTAATATGAATTGTAAATTAAAAGTTAAAAAAGTGAAAGGTAAATTCAGGTTTTAATCAACTATGATAATTCTTCAGATCTAAATAAGTCTATCCAATCATTGTTTTCTATGCAAAATCAGAGAGCCAGGCAAAGACAATGGGATATGCTGAAGGCATGAGCATTGATTGTATTCAGTTGAAAAGCTCCAGTGCTTTTTGATAAAGGCCGATGCCCTGAGGATGGAATAGATATGTTAAGATTCCTGAAGCTGCTCCAATCGCTCCTGCTGTGCCTAGTATGGAACCTACATCAACTCTCTGGTCGATATCAATCTCTGATTCAGGAAAATTGCTTAAATAGGATTCAACTGCAAAATCAAGAGCTTCTTTGGCTCTTTTTTTATTTTTGATTTTTTTCATATGCAATTTTCCTTCTGTTAGCTGCGTAATCTGCTCAGCAGTATTGATTCCCAACTGCACAGATCCCATGATTCCTGAAGCATTTTCATATAATGAATTGCTTGTATTTTTAAAATACATAGAAAGGCCGCAGCCATCCGGGCCACTAATAGTCTCTCCCTCTTCATAGGTAGTATAACTGTATGTTTCATCATCAGAATCATTTATAGTCTTGAAATATGACTGGGTCTTTCTATCCATTTCAGCCAGTCCGTTTACCACTGCATTGGCATCATTAATTCTGGCTTTTTGCAGCCATTCATTTACGTATAGTATTGCCTTTTCATCAGTAACTTCAGCTTCTATATTTTCTAAAATAGTAGCTGCAATGCTTCTCTTTTGCTGGGTTGTGGGTCTTGCAGATAATTCTTCCAGTAGTGGATTATATATGATATTTTCAACATTAAAATCTTCAAGAATTGAAATCAATAACTCCTGCGCCTGTTCTGAGATTTCTCTCTTAAAAGTGAAGTAGTGGTCAGTATGCGTATAGACTTCTTTTGTTGTCACTGTTATATTCGGTTTGCCATCACCATCTGTATCACTATTATCTACATCAACTTCAGTACGATATCTATCATACATTTCGTATTTCCAACTCTCATCAAAAAGAGTAGATACATGATTGAGCCTTTCGGCCAAATCCGAGTAGTTTTCAATATTTTGCTGCAGTCTTTCACCATATGCCTGCACCCTGCTTGCATATGATAATACCTTTTTCGACTTCAATAATTCTGCAAAATCAAGCTTTCTGTCTTTCCTGTAATCGTTCCATGCTTCTGTGACTGCCATGGTAAGGTCATTGACAGCAACATAATAATCTGTGGCATCGCTTTTCTGATCTGAAAGCAAGTCACTGTCAGATGCATAGAGTACTGGAAATATGTTTGCTTCTCTCTGCTCTCTCCTGTTTTCGATAATCGCTGCTGTCCCTGCCTCTGCCAGTCCAACAGACAAAGCAACACCTTCAGGAGAAGTGACAAATTTAATAGTATCTGATCCAAATTCAATAATTCCTCTAACGATATCCAGCAGGTTGGGATCCATTTTTCAAAGAAAAACAACTCTTACTTAAATATTTTACTACCATTTAGTAAAAATTACTGAAAATAATTAGTTGATTTAGTTAAAAAAAAGAACAAGAAGTAAAAGCGCCGCGGATGAACTTTTTAATTCACTGACGGTAGTTGGTTCTTCGAACCCCACTGGTCAACCACGCGTAACCTATTTAAACCCGCATCCTCTTTCTCATCCATGCGTCAGCTCATCTTATTTCCATCATCAAAAAACAAGCTTTCTAATCTATTCAAGTCAATCTTCTCAAAAACAACCAATAGTAAATTAAAATATCATTCTTCTATAGACTATATCCCTCTGGATAAAAAAGACCTAAAAAAGAAGATCAAAGAACTTGAAGATTACCTCGGTCCTATCATGGACTATCAGGATCGTGGAATAGTAAGGATACCATACAAATACCGCCCTGAAGCAGTCTTTATCTTTGAATACTATGTCAGGCTGAAGAATGAATTGTATTCAAAAAAAAAACATCAATACAAAAAATTCAAAAAGAGATATACTTATTAAAATAATACAAATAAACAATCATCTCTGAAACGATCACAAGAAATATCAAAATTACAGAGGATTCATAATGGCTAAGGACTTAATGATAAGGAACTCTACTGCTGAGTTCTTAATATTTCAGGCTCAAACTAAAGAAGAATTTAAACAATTAATCCTCCAACAGGCTTTCAAAGGAGAACTTACTGAGGTGTTAACATGAACGATATAACTCTATTTGAACAAAAACAAGTGCGGCGAGCCAGATTGCATGATGAATGGTGGTTTGTCATACGTGATATTGTTGAGATTCTTACTGAATCAAAAGACCCATCCCAGTATTTAAAAAGGCTACGAAGCAGGGATATTGCTTTAAATGAAGTTTTCAAAGGGGGGGGTACAATTTGTACCCCCCCTTGGAATTGAGTTTGATACTCCGGGCGGAAGACAGATGATGCAATGCTGGAATACGATGGGTATATTACGTCTTATCCAATCTATTCCGTCCCCTAACGCAGAACCATTCAAAAGATGGCTAGCAAAAGTAGGATATGAACGCTTGGAAGAAATAGAAAATCCTGAACTTGCTGCAAAACGTATGCGCGAAATATACAAACTAAAAGGTTACTCAGATGAATGGATTGAAAAAAGAGTTAGGGGTATAGCAGTAAGAGATGAGTTGACTGAAGAGTGGAAAAAAAGAGGTGTCAAAGAACAAATAGAATATGCGATTTTAACATCAGAGATAAGCAAAGCGACATTTGGCATGACACCATCAGAATACAAAAATTTCAAATCACTTCAGAATCCAAAAGACAATCTGCGCGATCATATGACAGACCTTGAATTGATTTTTACAATGCTTGGAGAAGCTTCAACAACTGAAATCGCTAAAAAGAAAGATGCAAAAGGATTTCCTGAAAATGAGAAAGCCGCTATAGAAGGCGGAACTGTCGCGGGAAATGCGAGAAAAGAACTTGAAGAAAGATCAAGCGCAAAAGTGTCAACAAAAGAGAATTATAAAGAATTGCCTGAGTCAAAAACAAGGTTTAAAAAAATTTCAACAGATGATAAAGAATAAACAAAGAACAACTCTTTTGCTCTACCCACCAATCCCTTAATAAACCCGTCCTCCTTTCTCTTTTTCTCTATGCTGCTCTACCTCGCCACGCTCAACCGCTTCTCTAACCACGTCTATCGCCATCTTATGTTAAAACATAAAGCAGACTTTGTTTTTACTAAACATTATCCTTCTATAGACTATATCAGACTGAAGAATGAGTAGTATTCACATAAATA
>JAHIYL010000240.1 GCA_018815145.1 Nanobdellota archaeon
ACGCCCTAAAGGGCGGGGTTTGCGGCCACTTCCTAAACCGCCAAAACTTTGGGATGCTGAAGTCGAGACCGTATCCACGGGTTAAAACCCCTGGTTTTGGTCTCTGACTTCTCGCATAATTATTTTTGTTCTTTTCTCTTCTTTCTATCTCAAAACAAATATTTTATAAACAATTTCCTGGTTCTAAAATCCCATATGAAAATTCCAGAAAATGTATTCAATGAAATCAAGAAAGAAGCAGATACTTCTTCATATCCCCTCATCTTCTTTGACGACGATGCTGACGGGCTATCATCATTTCTGATGCTGTACAAATACATCGGTGACGGGACTGGTGTCATAATAAAGACAACGCCGATAATTGATGACAAATTCATCAAAAAAGCAAAAGAGACAGACTGCGACAAGATATTCATCCTTGATATTGCTGAAGTGAAGCAGGAATTCATTGAATCAGTCAGTACAAAGATAGTATGGGTTGACCATCATCAGCCTCAGGCCATGCATGGCATAACATACTTTAACCCATCAAACTATATAAAAAATAGCAGACCTGCAAGCTACATGATGTATAAATCACTAAAAAACAGTATCTGGCTTGCTGCAGCCGGATGCATCGGTGACTGGTATATCCCGGATTTCATCAAAGAATTTGCCAAAGAATATCCAGACCTATGGGATGAAAATATCAAAGAGCCTGATGCTGCCCTGTTCTCGACAAAAATTGGACTTCTTGCAAAAGTCTTTAATTTCATGCTGAAGGGTACGACCAAAGATGCCATGGTTTGTGTCAAGATAATGACCAGGATCAAATCTCCCTATGAAATATTGGATCAGACAACTGCACAGGGTAAGTTCATTTGGAAAAAATTCATGAAGATAAATACAATATACGAAAGACTCATATCTGAAGCATCTGAAGCAGATGGAAAGATTCTCACGTACATTTACCAGGGACATAACATGAGTCTTACAAGTGATCTCTCAAACGAGCTGCTATACAGGAATCCTGATAAGGTAATCATTGTTGGAAGAGAGAGGAATGGAGAACTCAAGCTTTCTTTCAGGGCCAAAGATGTCAATATCCTGAAACTGGCACAAAATGCCATGGAAGGGACAACAGGATTCTGCGGAGGCCACAACCAGGCTTGCGGCGGTATGGTGAAGAGGGCTGATTTCGAAAGTTTTTTAAAGAAGGTACAAGCATCATTATGATTCTATACATTATATTAATTGCAGAATACAGGTAGAAAATATGAAACAGAAGATGATAAAGTCTGCAAAGGACATCCATGATGACATAAAAAGAATACCAAAAAAAATCAGGAAGATACCAAGTGATATCAAGGGCATCATAGAGGAGCCGAAAAAAGCAAAAGAGCATTTCACAAGGATTGCGGTCATAATCCTGACCCTCATGTTCATTGTCCTTGTATTTTCAGTTATCAGAAGCAGTTTTTCAGCGTCAGTAGATCCTGAGAAACATATTTATTTCGAGATTGTCCTCTTGCTGCTTCTGGCTGTTCTTGCTGAGATGAGCGTGTTCTATCTTAAACAGGAATCAGTGATAATATTGATGATACTTGGAATGATAATTTCACCAAGCTTTTTTGAATTATTATGGGAATTTTTGCATGGTCTCAATATGTTTTCTGCTCTTCCTCTTGCACCACCTATTCTTTTCCATCATCCTGAGATAATCCATATATTTGCCCAGCTTGGGGCAGTCATCCTTCTTTTCAAGGTCGGGATCCACAGCAAGATAGAAAAGATATTTGCTAAAGAGAACCTGCTGGTTGCTGTATCAGGTATAGTCTTTCCTTTTGCTGCCGGCTATCTTTATGCCACTTTTTCAGGTGAATCATTTGCATTTTCAATGTTTGTCGGTTCGTGCCTTGCAGCAACCAGCGTAGGTGTGACTGTTGCTGTACTAAAAAGCCTGGGAGTCCTCAGCAAGAAGTTCTCTGACGTGATCATCGGCGCTGCAATAATCGATGATATCCTTGGTCTGATAGTATTATCTATGGTGACAAATCTTGTTGAAGCAGAAGGAAATGTCATTGCTTCCATAAGTTCAACATTCATCACTGCAGGCATATTCATAATAGGCGCCATCATTACAGGGAAATACGTAATCAAGTACATCGATGAGCAGGAAATGGGACCAAAGCGGTTCCTCCTGACAATTTCGTTCATGCTCTTTTTTTCCTATGTTGCAGAGGTAATAAAGCTGTCTGCAATAGTCGGTGCTTTTTTGGCAGGAATAATAATTTCAAGGAGCAAGCATCAGGAGGAAATAGAATCGAAGACCTATGGCCTGGAACTGCTTTTCACACCCATATTCTTCATTTCATTAGGCTCGCTTGTTAATGTGAAGTCACTGTATTATTTTTTCATCCCAATACTTATCATCACTTTGATCGCAGTATTAAGCAAGACAATAGGTGCCGGGCTCACTGCCTTTTTGTCCAAGATGAACTGGAAGGAATCGCTCATTGTCGGTGTTGGCATGGTACCAAGAGGAGAAGTTGCATTGATCATCGCTGCAATCGGGTTTTCCAAAGGGATACTGGGTGAGAATGAATATTCGATACTCTCTGCAATGGCCCTCTTGACAAGCTTTCTGGTACCGTCAGTACTGGCATTTTTGATAAAGAAATATCAGAAAGATCTGACATAGAAATCTTGAATATGCTAGAATTTTGAAAAGCTTCTGATTTATTGATGAGCTGCCTTCATTGTATCTGTTCTCCTTTTATTATCAACTCTTTGTTTAGCCCTGACACCATGTCATGCAATGTCTCTTCACTTATCAGACCTTCCTTGTGCGCATCAAGGAGTGCACTTTTTTGCGTCAGAAGAAGGGTCTTTTCAATATTATCAACTCGTTTTTTCTCCATCTCAGGGTATTTTTTGAATAGCCGGACAAACTCTTTCTGCCTTTTCTCTTCTGTCAACCTATTGTTTCGCATAAATTGCGTGTAGATCTTTCTGGATATGATCTTGGAGCTGAGCAATTTTTCCAATTCATCTTCAATTGCCTTTATCTTTATGAGCTCAGCTCTCAATGTGTCAAATTCATGCTCATACTGTTTTTTTCTCTTTGTCAGGTTCAGATATCTGAGCAAAGGTGTCATAGTCATGCCCTGTATCACAAGAGAGAGGAAGACCGCGCCAAATACACTTGACAGGATCAGGCTTCTGTTTGGTATCTCAACAGGAAGACTGAGAGCCAGAACCATTGAAAGTCCTCCATGCAGACCCCCCCATATGATTGCATGCTGCCATTTTGTCGGTACATACTCATCAGTTGTTGTGAGTATCTTAGAATCATCAATACGATTAAGAAGATTTGAAAGCAGATATATCGATACTGCTCTTCCTATAGTCGTAGAAATGAACACCAGAAGTATAGGAACAATGTGAAAAACCAGATCAGCAATCTTGATCTCGATCCCTATAAGAAGAAAGACTATTGAATTAAGGATTGTCCCAATGACCTCCCAATAGGAGCCGATGCTTACCTTGACTGTGGGACTCATGTATCTTGTTGCATAATTTCCGATTACAAGACCAGAAGTGACCGAACATACAACTCCTGACAATCCCAGATGCTCTGCTATCAGGAAGCTGGCATAGGCAAGGACAGTTGTAAGTGTGATCTGAATTATGCTGTCATTTATATTCCTTAATACTCTGGCCAAACCAAAACCAAGCAAAAATCCAAGTGCTATTCCACCCAGGAATAGTCTGGCAAATGACACTACTCCGCTTGTCATGCTGAAATTCCCAGTCACGACGACAGCAAGGAAGATCCTGAAAAGAACAATAGAAGTCCCGTCATTGAAAAGTGATTCTCCCTCAAGAATTGTGGTCAATTTTTTTGAGATTCCAAGCTTCTTGAAAATATTCAAGACAGCTATCGGATCAGTCGGTGTTATTATTGTTGCCAGAAGAAATCCGATCTCCCAAGGCAACCTGAGAACAAAATGAAGGGCTGAACCAGTTATCATAACACTTATCAGAACTCCAAATATCGAAAAAAGGGATATTGTCTTCAGGTTTTTTCTGAATTCATTGAAATCAATATTCATGGCTCCTTCAAAAAGAAGGGCTGGCAAGAACAAAGTGAGCAGCAGCTCAGGAGTAAGATGAAGACCGATATCTATATGAAAAAAAGTGAGCCCTAGACCAGTGAAAATAAGGACAAGAGTTGACGGCAGGTTAAATTTTCTTGCGATCAGAGATGCAATTGCAACTATGATGAACGCAATCAACACTATCTCCAGATTAATTACTGTACTGTCCACAACCATTGTTTTGTTTACCCCCTGCTGCAACTAAAAGGCATCGGATATAAAAATATTTGCATGAAAAAATATTTAAAAAAAAGTAGCGGGGGGTAGGATGTAAACGAACTGGATTATCAGTTCACACTAAGATGCAGCATTTGCAGGGAAAAAATGCTCAGCTGCACAATTATTTGAAAAAATTACTACAAAAAAAAGTAGCGGGGGGTAGATTTGAACTACCGACCTACGGGTTATGAGCCCGTCGGGCACTCCTGACTGCCCTACCCCGCTGCATAGGTAAGAGAAATTGGTATTATTTATAAATCTTATTGTGGAAAAAACTCTCCTAAGATTAATTTTCTTTTGTGATCTATTCATCCATTGTATACCAGGATCTGCAGCCAATGCATGATGAATCTTGAAAATGCGATGAAATAGACTATGTTCAGGACAAAAGGGATTCCTGTATCTGCAAGAACCTTCAGCAATGGTATCCTCAACAATATTGATAGCAGCACTATGAGAAGATAGCAGGCAATTGTAAGGATTACCCCAGTAACCTGTATATCAAGATGCATCATATACTCAGATATATATATGATAAATGCCTGCACAGGATAGATTGAAAATGTGGTGTCACCAAGACCGCAGCATAGCAGTCTTGGCAAAAGGCCTGCTGCCAGAAGGAATGTAATTCCTACACCAGTATTCCGTATATGGGCAAAAAGCAATGCCAGATAAAAAACAATTCCTATATCGATTGGAATCTCTTTTTTCAGCCTGATATATTCAAAGACTCCTATGCAGATGGTGACAATCGCGGTAAAAAAATACCTGAGATTTAAGACCACATAGATGAAAATTGCTAATATGATAATATTTTTAATATGGATTTCATGAGACTGAATCCTATTTTTGCTCTTATTTTTACCCATGCATATACTTAAGCATCCAGAAGATATAAATTTATTCTAAAATTCAAAAAAAAATAGTCTGATATCACAAAGTTTTGGCAGGAAGTGACCTACCCACGCCCTTAAGGGCGGGGTTTGCGGCCACTTCCTATACCGCCAAAACTTTGGGATGCCAAAGTAGAGGCTGTATCCCTGGGCTTAACCCTCGGTTTTAGCCTCGACTTTAACGAATATTTTCATCCGATATAGCTTGTCTCTTTATGCTTTGAGACTTTCTTCAGGAACTTGGATTTTTTTGACAGATCCTTTATCTGTTTTTCAGGATCATGCACATCTTCTATGGATTTTATCTCGTCATCAAGGGATTTTAAATTCATATTGAGTTTATAGTGCTTATTGATGACATCAAGGATCTCCCTGGCGCCTTTTATGCCTATGAAAAGCGGATGTCCATATGTTTCAGCTAAGAGAGCTGCTCCTTCAACATGCCTTTTTTTCGCGAGTCCAAGCATCAAGCCAGATACACCTATTATGGGACCGACCACACCATATACATTTGGATTGACTGATTTGTATTTTTTCAGCCTTTCAGCATATTTTTTTGAAGTCGCTGTGCAATATACTTTTGGGTGCTTCGGCACTTCCCTAAGGCCGATCCCTCCCAATGTTAGGATGTCATAAGGACTGTTCTGTTCCATAAGGTCAAGCACCCCATCACAGAACTCATAGCAGCTTGTTTCATCAATAGGCTGCACATCTCCTGTAAGAATCAGGAAATCCTGCTTTTCATTTGTCCGTTTATGGTACATTTCTATGCTTGGGAGCTCTATCAGGTTCTTTTCGTTCACATACACTGAATGCGGCATCTTGTACGAGAAAAAACTGTATACTTTTTTTGCCTTCAATTCTTCAACCATGAAATCTGTCACAATTTTCCCAACATTTCCGATTCCCGGAAGACCCACTATCAATGTTGCTGAAGAAATTTTTGGAAACTTGCTTTCTTTTGTTATTTTCCATTTTTCCATTTTTAAATTTATAAAGAATGAAAGATTTATATAGGTTGTGATTGAAAATTATTCGCATACTTGAGATTGAGCACATAAAATAGTTGTACACAGTAATTATTTATCTAATTTGTTATCTATTATCGGTGCAAACTTAACAACCAGATAAAACAGAAGGATGCTTAAAAGATTGCCAAACAAAATTCTTACTTCAAATGGTTCTGCAAAAAGCACATATAAAGTAATCACAAAGAGTAATGCCAAAACAATCATTAATGAATCCAATGGTATCCTGTAATAGGTCAGTCATCTGAAGCAGATTATAAATTATATTCTCTAATACCGAAAAATATATATTCTTGTTTAGCTACATTGTAGCTATTATGAAAAAAGAAACAAAAATTGAGCTAACTGGATATGAA
>JAHIYL010000241.1 GCA_018815145.1 Nanobdellota archaeon
GATGCAAAAAAATTATTGTGAAAAGATTGGGTTTTTTGATTCAGGCAAATCATATTGAATCCGGAAGATGCAACTACTGCAAAAAAATGATTTCCGGCAGATGGTCTTAGATTTTCCGGTTAAGCATTAATTGTTAAAGAAAAGTTTATAATCTCTGATTCTGATATATCTTATACATGGAACTGATTGGACCAATTATTGTCAATTCACTCGCTGTATTGATATTTTTTCTTTATTACAGAAAAAACAGGACAAAAGCTAAAGAAGCAATCAGTCTGGGTGTCAAATCAATAAAGCAGATCGGCCCCCTGCTTATAATTGCAGTGGTCCTGATAATATCGCTTCAGGGACTTTTTTCAGAACAATTCATAAAAGACTCGATCACTTCTGTTTCTGGTACCACCGGTGTCGTTCTCGGCGCTCTTCTTGGAGCAATAATTCATCTCCCTCATTTCATCGCTTTCCCTATTGGTGGACAGCTTCTCGACAGCGGAGTTGATCCAGGAATAATAGTCGGATTTTTGACCAGCATCATCATGGTCCACACTTTTTCCATCCCTGTGGAGATTAAATTCATGGGGCTTAAATTTGCATTGGCAAGAAACATTCTCTGCTTTGCCTTTGCAATATCTCTTGGACTCATCTTGGGTGCATTATATTGATACATAAGACAAAAAATATACATCATAAATGGTTTTTGGCAGCTATTATCATAGCTGTCATCATCGCACTTATTACTAGGCCGGATATCACAATAAAAGAATTTGCTGAAAGGGATTATTCTCCCATCATAAACATACTTCTGTATCTGCCTGGTTTCTTCATCCTAATGGGTCTTTTTGAGATATGGCTTCCTGAAAAATTCATTGCTGAACATCTTGGGAATCACTCAGGGATCTCTGGCGCATTCTACAGTTTCCTCTTCGGAACAATCATCCCCGGACCGCTATATGTGGCCTTCCCTATTGCAGCGATGCTCATAAAAAAAGGCATCTCAAGATACAATGTAGCACTTTTCATAGGTGCATGGTCTTCTATCAAGATAGGAGAAGAGATATTTGAATTCCAATTCATGGGACTGAAATTCATGCTTCTGAGGCTTCTGTTCACTATCCCTTTTGTGATTCTTTCCTCTTTTGTGATAGACAGAGTGCAGATAAAAACCAAGTCTGAGAGTGACTAATCCAGCAGAGCAGTGAACACTATCTTACCATTGCAGGTCCCGCCGACACCTTCTGGAATCTTCAGCTTCCAATAAGTCATTCTGTAGGATACAAATCCTTCATAGCCTGGTTCAAGATCAAAATCATCAATTGCATTTGGTTCAAGCTTTCCTTTCAGTTGGCTCATATCATCCCATGAACCAAATTGTGTAAGATTGAACCTCTGCTGAGCTGAACCGATGCTGCCTGTTGTACAGTCCATTGAAAGATTGTCAGTTTCTACAACTGCATATCCAAAAAGTTCCATGTCCAGTTTGACATTGCCGTAATTGGTAACATTGGCAAGGATATCTGTTCCGGAAATCTCATTAATCTTCAGATCTCTATAATCCAATACAGTAGGAATTATCCCGATTGCCAGAAGCTGGTTCACCTCAGTTGTTATTTTTGATGTATTTGTTGTATTTATGTAATCAACAGCTGTTATGTTGCATTCCCATGTTCCGTTCAATGCATAGTACTCCATGTCAAAAGTGCAGTTGAAATCAATATTATTTCCGGCACCATTGGATAGGGCGCAGCTTGCATTTGATAATTTGGTGCTCTTGTTATCCTGACTTGATTCAGTCATGCCAAGATCAGTGTTAAAGATTGTAGCATTCACTCTTATTACATCTTCATAACCATCCGGATCAGTCACTGTACCATTGCACGACACTGATTTTATGCCTGCTGCAACAAGATCAATCGGATCCTCTACATATGATGTGATAATTTTGGGAGCATCATTTATTGTAAGGTTATAGAGTCCTGCAGTAGCTTCATTAAAAATATTGGAGTCATCAGTGCACATGATTTTCCAGGTGTTTGTCTTTGTCCCTATGCTCATAGAAAAATTCAGGGTCTGGTTCTTAGGAGGATTCAGCACTTTGTCCTGAAAAAGATCATTGACATATAGAGAACAATTCAGGATTCCTGAAACATCCGTCACATTGTAGTAAAAAAACACAGGGTTATTGGCACGGGTATTGTTTGCCGGCGACATGACCGACATCTCAGGTGCATCAAGGTCAACATTGGTGATATTATATATGGTGTCGATGTTAAGCCCTTCGAAATTTACTCCGTCAGTCTCACATTCTGAAATCACTGTGATGTCAGCGGACCCGGTCCTGTTTATTGACAGGTTCCATGATATGATCTGAGAACTGCCCAGATCAATATCTCCTAAATCAAGTGTCTCTGTCTCTCCCGGCCTGATCAAAAATATATTTGGCTCTGAAAAATTGATGGTAGCATTGCAGGCTGTCGCATCACTTCCCAGGAAGGAGATGTTCACAGTCACATTGAAATGGTCGCCTGTATTGAAAAGTGAGTCATTGCCAGGATACAGTATCTGGACATATGTCTCACTCGATCTGGACATATTCATGACAATGTTTGCGAAAGTTGTTGTAGACTGAAGAATTGTATATATTTCTCCATAGTCAGTAGAATTCCATGCTCTTGCAAGGATAGAATGACCATCAACACCATTGATATTCGTTGAATATGCTCCTGAAAGAGGGGGGATCGGCCCCCAGGTCAATACATCTGCAATCGCTGAATTATTGAGGTCTGTAATCCTCACATTTGTTCCTGATGGCACTGGATTTACCTCATCTGAAGAATATACCATACCTGCGACCGGATGAGGTGTTGGCGGCGGGCCTGCAACAAGCTTCATCAATAGTATTAATGCACTGATCAATACCATGACTATCCTTTTCTTACCTTTCATTTTCTTGGTTTTCCTGCTTGCCTTTTTATTTGTTTGTCTGTTTGTTTTTTGCGAATCATATATAAAAATATGAATCCCGGAATAGAGAGCAACAATATTATTTTAAATAATTTGGTTACTATTGAAAAAAGACTCTTTTTCAGGAGCATGAACCTGTACTGTGATCTTGTGATGTCAAGATAGATGTTTTGTGAAATGTCATTCTGAGACAAGATGATATCTATTTCTTTATGATAGCGGTCTTCGCTGACTTCCATCATTATCTTATCACCTTTGTTTCCCGGGACCACTATCAGATATGCTCCGGACATTGTTAGTATGCCTGTCCTGGCACTGATATTTTTTGCCCGCACATCTATATCAGTCTCTGCAGGAACAGGATATCCATCAGAGAAAAACACTGTGCCCTGGATGACAAAAGGCTCTTTCAGTGGCCGCACTAGAGAGAGCACTCTTGTGTTTGTACCTGATACAATCTCATCCGGTTCCATCAAAGATGATATGCTAAAAAATCCAAGCTCTGATGAATCTGCAGCATAATATGAATAATTTTCATCTGTCCTGACAAAGTCAGTGTCCAGGTCTATCCAAGAATTACCGGAATATCGCTTCAAAACTATAGATTCTTCTGGTATGCCATATTCTTCCATCCATCGGCTGTCAATCCTAAAGACTATATTTGTTTTTTCATCAATCTCTGGTGTCATATTGACAAACATATATCTGAATCCGGATAATGAACCAGCATATTCAGATGGAGCATTTAACATTGTCTCAATAGATACTTCAGGCAATTCTTTTTCTGAATCAAAATTGACCCTCACAATAGGTGATTCCGGATTCTCAACGTCTAATTGATATCCTTCCTCTGTTTTTGCAGGTACTGCAAAGAAATATGTCCTCTGAAACAAAAAACCAAACCTCCACAGGTAGCTGACTTTTATCTCAAATTCCTGGATAACATATTTATCTCCGTCACTGACCTGTATTTTAACAGGATATGTGCCTGGTCTGAATGGCAGCCAGAAAAGCCTATGTGTCCTTTTGCTCAGCTGCATCCTGTCAGGTCCTTCCACCAAGGAGTAAGTCAACTTATCACCTTCCGGATCATATGCTGAGATTTTATATATATAAGGCTTGAACACATGAGCTGATAATGCTGGCTGAGATGTTATGATTGGTGCGTCATTGGTGTCAAACACCATCAGATAGAAATCCTGTTCAGCACTTCCACCCTTTCCGTCAAGAACCTGCAGCCTGACATAGTGGATTCCAACATCAGCATCCTCAGGAACCCACTGAAGCAATCCGGTTGATTCATCAATCGCCATACCAACTGGTCCTTCAATCATATGATATAAAAGAACATCTCCATCAGGATCAGTTGCCTCCACATCATAAAAATAGAGGGAATCCTGTGATACATTTCCTAGTGGGGAAGAAGCAATCACAGGATTCCGATTTTGCTGAGCATTAACTACTATGGTAAAATTCTGTTCGTCAACAAGGAAACCATCACTTACAATGACTGAAACTGGGTTTTCTCCAATGTGGATGAGGTCAGGCATCCATCCTATCAATCCTGTATCTTCGTCAATAGTCATATCAACCGGGTTGACTGACAAATAATATGCTAAAACATCTCCATCTTCATCTGTTGCGTCAATATCATATGTATATGATTCTCCTATTTCTGCAACAACCAGTGGCTGAGAAATGATTATTGGTTTATCATTGACATTTATCACAGTCAATGAATAATTCTGCGAAGTCTGCAACTCACCATCACTTGCCACAATTCCAATGCTATGTTCCCCGACCTCTGAGTTAACAGGCATCCATTGTATCAATCCTGTCTCTGAATCAATTGTCATGTTTTCAGGGTAGTCCACAAGTCCATATATTATTGTGTCATCATTGGCATCTGTTGCTTCAACATCATATAGATATTGTTCGTCCTCAATTGCATGAATGACAGGTGCTGAATTAATTGCTGGAGCAATATTTGGAACATCAAGATCAAGAACCAGATTGAAATTGTGCACAGACCCCTGAATTGAAAAGTTTTCAGAAACATCTGTTTCATCATTCCATGCTCTGACAAATATCATATCTCCTTTCTCTCCATTGATTACTGCAGAATATCTTCCCGGAAATGCTGAACTGACCGGTCCTTCAATATAGAAACCATTATTGACATCAGTTATTGAAAATTTTACCTGTCCAAATACAGGTGTGATGCCATCGTTATAGTAAATATATCCGTCAATACCTAATGGAAGTGGAACTGCATGGACCAGACCAATCTGCAAAATAACCAATACTAAGATTCTAATCAATGTGGTGTGATCTGATTTTTTCATTTTCATTCGCCGTTATTCGGATTAAGTGTCCAGTTTGCTTTTATTGTTGAGTCAAAA
>JAHIYL010000242.1 GCA_018815145.1 Nanobdellota archaeon
AATAAAATAATCAAAAAAGACTTCCAGATTACAAGAGAGCAGTTTTTCGGACTTCTAGGATGATTTTCCAGTAGTTTACAACGTTTGATTCTCCCCCCAAACCTTTTTCTCACTAATCCAGAATTACAACCAACAATCATGGCAGAAAAAGACTATTACGATAAACTCGGTGTTGGAAGGGACTTGACCTATTTATTCACATAATCTGCAATTTTCAGCAGGTATTTAGGATATAATTTTAATATTTTCCGTATGGTTTTTACAGTCACTTCTTCACTTAAATCCATGTATTCATGGGCAAGCCTGTTTCGAAACCCTGCTGTCTTTGCCAAGTTAGACAAAAGCTTTTCATCAAATATTTTCAATATGTTGAGGTCAATGAAGCTTGAGTAGTAGCTGTCGGCAATTTTTCCCCTCTCTTCTAGAATATGCTGGTTTATTTTGATGGCTGATTCAACACATTCTTCAGCCTTACGTTCCATTGCAGCAAGCAAAATCTCTTTTTCTTGAGATGCTGCTTTCTCATATTTTTTGATGATAATTTCAAGCATGTTCATGTTGTCTTTGATGAAACTAATCATCCTGTTGAGATTATCCCTAAGCATTTACAGAAGCCTCCAGCTGTTTTTTTAATAGAGCAACTCGTCTATCTTCAAAAATAGAAAAATCAATATAATCAATCCATGACGCCCATTTGAAGTTCTCAAATAACCCTTTTTTTTTTTCAAATAAAGGGATTCCATTCATGAAAATCTCTTTTCTGACAATTGATGAATGATTTGTATTAATATTCACAAGATCAATCTTTTCATTTTTTACAATCTCCATAAGATCTTCAAATAGTGTAATCTCTTTGTTTGCACTAATAGGTTTTTTCGTATAAAAAGCAAAATCATAGTCACTATCCTTTTTTTGGCTGTTTTTGGCTCTAGAACCAAATAGGATGAATAGCAATAGATTATGCTTTTCACAAAATGTTCTGTAATATTTTTTATTTTTAATTTTTGCCACCATATGCTATGAGATAATGTTGTGATATATATTTTTATCCAATAAATCTCTTCTTCCCAAAACTTTTTTAAAACAATCCAGATTTACAACTAACAATCATGGCAGATAAGGACTATTACGATACGCTCGGTGTTGACAGGAATGCAAGCAAGGCTGATATCAAGAGCGCATACAAGAAGCTGGCTAAGAAGTATCATCCTGATAAATTCCAGGATGAATCAGAAAAAAAGACAGCTGAAGAGAAATTCAAAGAGATAAATGAAGCAGCAGCAATCCTGGGTGATGATGCAAAACGCCAGCAGTATGACCAGTTCGGAAAAGTGAATGGAGCTTCTGATTTTTCAGGTTTTGATTACAATGATTTTGGAGGATTCACTGATTTTGGCGATATATTTGACCAGTTTTTCGGCGGAGGCATGGGAGGCTTTGGCAGCTTTGGCCAGAGAAGAGGCTCAAGAGGCGGAGGAGTCCGGCAATACAGGGGAAATGATCTTCGGTTTGATATGAACATAACTCTTGAAGAGGCTGCAAAAGGCATTGAAAAGACAATCAAGATCCCCAGGATGGAAAAATGTGACAAATGCGGAGGCATAGGTGCAAAGGATTCTTCAGATATTGATAGCTGCAGCACATGCCATGGCTCCGGCAGGCAGACAGTCACAAAAAGGACACCATTCGGCCTGTTTCAGACAACATCCACCTGCAGGACCTGCGGCGGCGAAGGAAAGGTCGTGAAAAATCCGTGCGCTGAATGCAGGGGGGAAGGGATTGTCGAAAAAAGCGCAAAGCTCAAGATAAGGATTCCTGAAGGAGTAGAAGACGGCTCCAGGCTGAGGATTACGGGCGAAGGTGAGGCAGGCAGAAAAGGCGGACCGCATGGAGATCTTTTTGTTGTGATACATGTGAAACAGCATGATGTATTCCAGAGATTAGGCAATGACCTTTATCTTGAAGTACCTATCTCATTCACCCAGGCAGCTCTCGGAGATACTGTGCAGATTCCTACAATAGACGGGAAGACAAGGCTGAAGATTCCTGAAGGGACACAGACCAATACTACATTTCTCATAAAAGGAAAAGGAATCCCTAATATCAATGGCTACGGCAGGGGTGCAGAGAGAGTCAAGGTGGTGATAGAGACACCTGAAAAGCTCAACAAGAAGCAAAAGGATCTCCTGAAAAAGTTTTCAGATGAGATGGGAGAAAAATCCTCGCCCAGCAAAGGTTTTTTTGAGAAATTCTTTGGGAAATAGATTTATTACTTTATGGGTTTAATACCCCGCAGCTCTGCTGCGAATACAAACCATAAAGGAATAACTGAAATTTGAAATTCGATTTAAATTCCCGTAATACCCCAGAGCTCTGCTCTGATTGGGATAGGGAATTTCATAATTTCAATTTATT
>JAHIYL010000243.1 GCA_018815145.1 Nanobdellota archaeon
GGTACTGAGACAGGATGGGACATTTATTATCTAACTGACAAGCAGTTAGTACACACCGAAAACGAATATATATACACTGCTGATGTTTATACACATGGTTCAACAAGGGAAGTATTGACAGGAGGGCCAGATGGTTGGAAGAGATATGACAGCACTTTCAATATCCTAGGTTCAGGGCCTGATGAGACTTATTCAGTGAAGAATTCTGATAGAGGCTACATGATTGGCGGACTTGGAGGCTGGTTTTATGATGGTGTAGAATCAGATTCAGGACCTGAGGTTACATGGGATGTAGATATTAGAAAAATCGGATCTGAAATAAACCAGTTATATAGATTTGTCCGTGGCGGACCTGATGGGTGGGATGCACGCACAAAGATTGGTATTAGCGCGTATGCTGATTGTTCTGGAACTGAATATGCAACCAATGTGGGTCTGATCTCTATATCAGGAATTTCAATTGGAGCACAGACTGGATTATACACTGTTAATCCTACAACCTGTGCCAAGCTTCGACTCACTAATGATGCTGTTAATCAAGTGGATGATGATGTATATGGAAGTGATACTGCATTCCAGGCGTATACCACCAGCAGTCTTGACACACTATTCACTGATAAAAGAACCATTGTTGCCCAAAGAGGTGGCGTCGGAGGCGGTGTTTGGGGATGGATGTACAGAGATGTTTGGCAACCTCGTGCAATACATCCAGTTGGCGCGTGTATTATTGAGGGCACACCTCCAGAGCCTTCAATTGAGCTCCATGAACCTCCTGACGGAGCAACCCTGCCGTGTACGAATGATGTGACTTTTAAGTTCACACCTTATGATGATGTTTCAGCAAATCTGGAATGCACTGGCTTTTTGAACAATTTTGAGTTGCTTTATGATTCTGCTGTGCCTGTTGATATTGAGTACAGGCATGATCAAACCATAACAGATAATCTCTTGTTGGAAGGGCACGGTGCTGCAATGTACACAGTAGATGCGGGATATGTCTACAGCTCTTCACCAACTGCTGATGGAGGATTGATTATTCTGAGCAGGAATGAAAATATTTCAGAGTACACCTTTGCGATTATACGCGTGGGGCCTGATTCAGAAATACAATGGGAGACTACCTATGAAGGTTACGATAGGATAGCAACTGACATAATTGAGACTTCTGATGGAGGAATTGTTGTTGTAGGTTATGAACCGGGCAGTCCTTGTCCTAATGGTCGTTGGCTTGCCAAGTTCTTTCCAAATGGTGTTCTGGATTGGGAACGTGACATTGGCTCGGGAGGATATCTCTTTGATGGTATTGTTGAGACAAGTGATGGTGATTTTGTGATTAGTGGTTCTCTGTGTTCGAATCCAGGATGGGGTATTATGATATGGAAGCTTGACTCAAATGGAGATGATATATGGAGCACTGGCAATAATATACCTGACTGTGAGGCAATGTTCTGCAGCCGTACTGGATACAGAGAACTCATTGAACTCAGTGACGGTGGATATGCCTCATCAGCATATTTTGAGGGAGCCCAACAAGCAGTTGTAAAGTTTGATGCCGCGGGCGAATATGAATGGGATGTTACTGGATGGAATCTCAATTATATGGCAATTGCAGAGACGTCTGATGGAAATATTGCTTTCTTGACTAGAGGTCCTAGTCCTGGCAATATGCATTCTCTCAAAATCATAGATTTTTCAGGAACTGTGTTGAATGATTTTGCATGGGATGATGGGTTGGTTGCAACTGACCTTCTTGCCACTGACGAAGGTTACATTATATGGGGTGCAAAGGATGGTGATTATCGCGTCAGGAAATTGAATATGTTGGGGGAGACTGTGTATGAGAAGGCCATCAATCTACCTGAGGGTCAAGGTGCCCAGACCATTGATTGGAGTGATAGCGACAGCTTCTATGTTACTGGCGTTTCATACAATGACCCTGCTGACGAGACTGATTATCATATCGATGCTTTCAAGATCAGTGAGGGTGCTGGGTGCTATGATTGGTACATTACTTGCGTGGATCA
>JAHIYL010000244.1 GCA_018815145.1 Nanobdellota archaeon
ATTCTTTTTTTTCCATTTTTTAGTTCAAAACAACAGTTTTATAAATACTTTCTAATTTTATTCTTCTAATATTTTTATAATTTTATTGGGGTGGAAACATAAGATGAGCTATCAATCAAGAAAGAAAAAAGTCAGATCAATGCCAAAAGTTCACGGCGATGGGAAAAGCAGTGTCAGGAAACATACAGCATCTGCTCATGCAAAAAGACCGACTCATGAGACTAAAAGAGTTGTCAAGGAGAACAATACAGGCCTATGGATTGTAATCTTTATCCTTGGGGCACTGGTTGTTGCTGCTGTTGCAACTGATGGTTTTAAGAATATAATTAAGGATAAGGAAAATCCTGCTAATCCTGTAGCTGCAGGTAAATACGGCACAGCAAAGCTTGATTTCTATGTCATGAGCCAGTGCCCATATGGTACACAGGTTGAGGATGCCATAGCACCTGTCCTTGCCAAGCTTGGTGATTCAGTCGATTTCAATCTGGATTTCATATCAACAGATCTGGGTGATGGAACTTTTAAAAGTCTCCATGGAGAGCCAGAAACAAAGGGTAACATAGTGCAGTTATGTGCAATAAAATACAATCCTGATAAATATATGGACATGATAATCTGCCAGAACAAGAATGCCGGCCAGATTCCAGGCAACTGGGAATCATGCGCATCAGACAACGGGCTTGAGGTGGCAAAGATCAAAGCTTGCTATGAAGGAGAGGAAGGAAAGGAACTCCTCAGAGAAAGCATTGCCAGGACTGAAAAAGTCGGAGCAAGCGGATCACCTACCATATATCTAAATGATAAGCCATACCAGAGTGCAAGAGATACTCTGTCATTCTTAAAAGCAGTATGCAGCCAGCTGGAAGGACATCCTGAATGTGCTGAGCTTCCAAAATGCTCAACAAATGCAGACTGCACAGCAGAAGTTGACAAGAACGGGGTGTGCGAGAATCCCGGTGAAAAAGATTCAAAATGCACTTATACTGATCCGGTCAAGGTTGATGTCAGAGTCCTTGTGGATGAGAACTGCAAGACATGTGATCCTGACAGGATAAATGAGATAACAAGGAGCCTGTTCAAAGGAGCAAATTTTGGTGAAGTCAAATTTGATTCAGCAGAAGGGCAGAAGATGATGAAAGATTATGGCATTGTATTCCTGCCTGCTTTTGTATTTGATGCTGAGATCGAAGATACTGAGACCTGGACAGCTGAACCAAGGATACAGGGATCATTTGTCAAGAACAGTGATGGCACCTATATGCTTAATGCACAGGCAGTCGGTTCGACCTGGGATCCTTATCAGGAAGTCTGTGACAATGGAAAAGACGACAATGACAATGGCAAGACAGACTGCGAAGATGAAAAATGTCAGGGCACAATGGCCTGCATGGAAAAGATGGAGATCCCAAAAGTGGAGATCTTTGTCATGAGCCACTGTCCGTATGGAACACAGTTTGAAAAAGGAGCTCTGCCAGTGTTGAGGCTTCTTGATGACAAGGTTGACTATGATGTAAATTTTGTCTACTATGCAATGCACGGCAAAAAAGAGCTTGATGAACAGATGCTGCAGTACTGCATCCAGACAGAAGAGAAAGCAAAGTATCTTGACTATCTTGAATGCTTCCTTGAAGATGGAGATACAGCAAGATGCCTTGGAGTTGTCGGTCTGACACAGGCTGGTCTTCAGCCGTGCATTGATGATACAGATGCAGAATACAAGATAACTGAGCAGTTCAATGATAAGTCAACATGGCAGGGAGGACAGTTCCCTAAATTCGACATCTCAGCAGATCTGAATGAAAAGTACGGGATTGGCGGTTCACCTTCATGGGTTGTGAATGGTGTCAATATGGAGACCGGCAGGGATTCAGCAAGCATCCTTGAAGCTATCTGCTATGGATTTGATGAAAAGCCTGCAGAATGCGACGAAGTGCTTTCATCAGCATCACCTTCAGCAGGCTTTGGAACTGCAGCAGCATCTGCATCGAGCGGGACTGCTGCAGCAGCAGGAAGCTGTGGATAGTAATTTTTTTTAATTTGATTTTTTCTTTAATATTATTAGTTTTTGCACAAAGATTATATACTAAATTATTTTGTTGATTTCTGTGAAAACTTTTTTGCTCTATTTAACCATAACACTATTTTTACTTTTTTGTACGGCGTGTAGTGTAGTGACTCCTACCTCCTCTCCTTTACCTGCTAAAACATCTGTAGCACAAACGCAACCACCAACTGATACACCAACTTCGACAGCTATACCAGCACCCCAGATTGATGATGTGCCAATAAAAGTGGAATGTGGTAATTCAATAAGTGGTCCGTTTTCCTGTGAAACCTTAACAGATAAAGATCACACCTTAGCTATTGCTCAGCAAGGAGACCTAACATATACAATAACTCCCTTTGATAGAACAATGCTTGAACTAAATAAGGATGAAAAACCATTATATTTAGCCTTAGTATTAAGTGGAGAAGTTGAACATTTTAATCCGCTTAGAACTGAGTTATCAGCAAAGATTGGGGATACTGAATTTCAAAAAAGGGATGAAGCTGAAATAGAAGGGGGAACACATTTTGCAGAAGATGGATTGGGCTTTTATTTTATTCAAAATGAACAAACATCATATGAAATAATCTTTTTTCCAATAAATGAAATATTTGAGGATGAAGGTAAAGAATATTTTGATAAGATTAGTCTTAGAACATTGGGAGGAGACTACAAAATAGCAGAGATAGTCATGTTTCATGGTAATCCTGTTGATTATTTATGGGATGCATTTAATATGAAGATAATAGTGCCAAACAATATACTTCCAAAAATTCCTGTGGGATACGACCGAAATTTTTATCCAATTGTAGTGAGTTGCCCAAATGATGATAGGATGCCTCCTGAAAATTTAAACTGCAATAATATGATTAATGGATTACCTGACACAATATATCCTATTAAAGATATATCTGGATATTTTGTAAATTTTCTAGTACTTGTCAATTATTATAAAGAAGATGGCCATTGGATGGGTGACACTCCTGAACAACAGGCGTCACATGGAGCTTGGGTATATGGTTCTTATGAATATGCAGGGGCTCGTGGTGCGGATGGTACTCCCACAAAGGACCTGCATCTAATAATGCGATATAGTCCTACTAAAGAAGGATCTATAGGACCTACTAATTACAAACTTAGTCTTCTTTATGATGAATTTAGTCAAGCGCAGGGATCATATATTGTAATTGATGAAATTTCTGTAACTATTGAATATGATCCTGAAGATCCTTCGTGGATCAAACTTAGGAATGATGATGATGACAGCTTATTTGATTTTATTCGTCTGGATCACTTTCTGGATAATGAAAACCTAGATGGTTTTAAATTACAGATGGAATATTTACCTCTAGAAGATATTGATTTCTGGGTGGGTCAATATATTCCAAGAACATTAGAAAAGGAAGTAACGGCAACATCGGTTGTCCTGGTTTGAGGATATTCTATATGCAGAAGAAGACGTTAATATTTGGTAGTGTTAGTGAGAAGTGGACCTGTTTAAGGTGCGTTCCATTTAAAGATATGTTTTTAGTATGAGTTACAATATAGTCTCATGTAATTTTCTTGAGTTTTCCACTCAAAAATGGATAACTTTTTATATTGTGATACCTCAAAATACTATCATATATTGATTTAATCAAAACCTTTATAATTAAGATGTTTATTCCTTTATAAATAAGATGGCAAAGCAATACAAAGTAAGAAAGAGATGCTTGATCTGCAAGAATGTCTTCTATCCAAGCTATGCAGGTTCATTGTACTGCAATGAATGTAAAAATAAGAAAGTCCTTGGAAAGAAGAAAGCAAAAAAATCAGTCGTAAAAAAAGTTGTCAAGCCAAAAAAAACTGTCAAGCCAACAGTCAAGAAAAAACCAGTAAAAAAACCAGTTAAGGCCGTAAAGAAAAAACCAGTAAAAAAAAAAAACAACAGTAAAAAAGATTTCTAAAGCAACAAAGACCAAGAAATCGGTAAAAAAAAAACCAGCTGTAAAAAAGCAAAAAAAATAATCC
>JAHIYL010000025.1 GCA_018815145.1 Nanobdellota archaeon
ATGAAAAAAAGAGTATTGGTGACTGGTGGTGCGGGATATGTTGGTTCAGTATTAGTGCCGTCATTATTGAAAAAGGGGCATGATATCACTGTCCTTGATACTTTCTGGTTCTGGAATTCAGTTGAAGAATATCTGGAAACCCTTAATATAAATAAGCAAAATATCAGAATAGTCAAAGGAGATCTCAGAAATAAAGATGATATCAGAAAATCTCTTGAAGATGCTGATTCAGTGATCCATTTGGCCTGCATATCTAATGATCCAAGCTCTGATCTTGATCCAAAATTCACCCATTCAATAAACTATGACGGATCTATGAATTTGATAGACATGTCAAAAGAACTTGGAGTCAAAAGGTTTATTTTTGCTTCGACCAGCAGCGTATATGGGATTAAAAAAGAGCCTAATGTAAATGAGGAGCTGGAACTGGAACCATTGACACAATACTCAAAACTGAAGGTTGAGATCGAGCACTATCTGATGTATAGGCTTGATGATGATTTCAGAGGATGTATATTGAGACCATCTACAGTCTGCGGATACTCTCCGAGACAGAGGCTTGATGTTGTCGTAAATATCCTGACTAACTTCGCCATTAATAAAGGGAAGATAAGAGTGTTTGGCGGCGAACAGTTGCGGCCGAATATTAATATCCATGATATGGTAAGAGCATATGAACTTTTGCTTGAGACACATATTGAAAAAATTGACAGGAAAACCTATAACGTTGGGTATGAAAACCTGAAAGTGATAGATATTGCTAATATTGTAAAGTCTGTGGTAGGCGATATCCCTATTGATGTTGTTGAGACAGATGACCTTAGATCCTATCATGTATGCTCAGAGAAGATTAAAAAAGAACTTGGATTTGAAAATAAATATACTGTAAAAGATGCAATAATTGAATTAATGGATGCATTCAAAAACAAGAAATTAACTAATCTTGAAAATTCAAGGTTTTATAATGTAAAAAGGATGAAAGAACTGCTGGAAAAAAGATAAGTTTAATTTATCTAGCTATCTTTCTTAATGAAATATTTTTCTGATTCCTTATCAAAAGATATGCCTCTGTCTTCAAGTTCAGAACCGATCGGAGCACCGGTGGTAAGAGCGCCTTTCATAATGGCCAATGTGTCTTTTTGTGAAAGAGCGTAAGCCTCATTCAGTTTGTCTACAGCAACTGCATTGTTCCCAATCTTAGCTTCATTGAGGCCTTCAAAGACCAGGACCAATGCCTGATCATAGGGTGTTTTTTCAGAGTAGTTATAGTATTTTTCTATGTAATATGCTGTATAATCATAGAATTCTTCTTTATAGAAAGATGAATCGCTCATCCCCTGATTCCAACGCATCTCAGCCAATGCATTGACCTTAATATTATTATTGCCCACAGATAACACCTCATTGTAATGCTCCAATTCTGCTTTGTAGTCTTTTATACCTGCGTCAAAATCTGAATTCTGTGATGCAAATGGTTCAATTCCCGTGATTTCAGAAAAGATTTTTCTGGCAATTATGATGTGACCCAGCATCGTGGGATGCTCAGGGTCACTGAATAAATCACTGTAACCCATACCATCATCAATTGCCTTGTGAAAATAAGATATCAAATCAACAAAAAACACATTGTCTTTTTCAGCTGCAACAGATTTTGCTTCATCATGTATCAATGAGATTGAACGGATAAAATACCCATCGTAGTCAATACTCCTCCGCAAATATGTTCTTGCTTTTTCAGTCTCGTTTTGCTCAAGATAACACTTGCCTAATAAAAAATTCACTATCGCAACATTTGGATCGATATCCAAAGCATATGAGAAATATTCGGTAGCCATGTCATAATTCTGTTCCTCGTAATGCTTCAATCCTGTATTGTAATAAAAGTCAAATTTTCTTGACAATTCATCAGAAAGCGACTGATTCAATACTGAGAAAAAAGGGCGCCTGGATTCATCATTAGGGACATTTGTGATAATTATGGTTTTTTCGTATTTTTTTGCAAGCTCTGCTATCTCAACAAGATCATTCCTGAAATTTTCTCCGATATTCTTGTATTCTGCCATTGGAACTATGCTGTCATCAGAGAATTCAGTCACAATCGGCTTCTCGTAAAAACTTGGTTGTGTTCGTGAAAGTTTTCTCCTGATACTGGGTATGATGAAAGTCTTTATCTTGGTCGCAATCGCATAAATCCTGCTTTTTCTCTTGAAATAATTTAGGCACCAATCGAAAGGGTTCTTCTGGTCGTCATCCTCAAGGGCTGGCTTCAGGGTTATTTTCAAAGGATTGTATTTTTTGTATTCCTCTTTCACTGCAAAATTTGTGTCTATCAGATAGTTTCTTCCCTCGCAATTGTCAGGATAGATGATAAAGAAATCATACTCATCAATAACAGACTTCATAAGTTCAGCCTGATGCCTGTGAAATGGGTGTCCGGTCTCTGCATAATTTTTGATATATATATTCAAATCAGGGTATGTCTGCTTAAGGTCATATTCAAGAATCGTTGCGAATGGCTTTTCAGATGCCCAGCCTGCTGTTGCAGAGCAGCCGAATACAGCAATCTTTACATACTCGTCTGGGTGGGCAGGATAATCGCTCAGTGTCTCAAATTTTGAACTTCCTGTAGCAGAATAGGCAATGAACAGCAGTAATTCTGCCAGGAAAAATAAGCCTACTAAAATAATCGGAAACATTAATACAAACGGGATTTTTCTTTTTTTGCTGCTGTTTTTCTTCTTTGATTTTCTTTTTGCGATTATCCTGTTCATTTCAACCAGACTTAAATAGTTTTTGTCAAAAGATTTATAATGTATATTTCTATCTATTGACAGATGAAAATAAAAGGGGTCTTTTTTGTTCCTTTGATCGCATTCCTTTTTGCAGGACTGGTCTTTTCTCTTTTCATAATAAGGTTCGATAATTATGGTTCTTGCGAGCGGCTTGTACAGGTGATGGGTTTTTTTGATGAAGCAGAAGAGGATGAAATACTATTTATAGGAGACAGCCAGATAAGGGAAGATATCGACTGCACAGATATTGATGAAAACTGCTTTAATCTTGGTGTTGCAGGAATCCTGCCGACACAATTGATTTTCCTTGAAGGTAAAATAATCTCATCAGATCCAGAAAAGGTTGTGCTTGGTGTCTCACCTCTTTTTTTCAACGAAGAGATCAATATGAATCTCGATTATTATTATGTATTGTCAAAACTTAACCAAATCAATGACAAAGCCTCCAACTGGCTAAGGCTGAATAAAAAAGAAAAAATAATTCTGAATCAAAATCCTTTACAAAAATTGAATTATAAGCGAAAATTCATCCTTCCTTTTTTTTTAAGCTTTGCCAAAAGAAAGAATGCTGATGCAAATTCTGGTAACAAAATAAATAATTTCAAAGACCCATTCTTATATACAATAGACCAGACAGAAGGACAGATTAAGGAAAAAGTCAGAGATGAGAGAATTCTCAGTGTATTCAGATATGAAAATATGGAATTGCGGCAGAAAGAGGCCTTTCTTGAGTTGATAGAAGGCTTACATAATGCAAAGATTGATGTCGTTGTCATTGCAATGCCGCTGAATCCAATCCTTCTTGAGAAGATAGACATGACAGATTTCAATGAATTTTTATTAGATTCATCCAAAAAACTTGGTTTTGAACTGAAAGATTTTCAAGGTATTCTTGATGAAAAAAGTTTCACTGATATCTCTCATCTGAATGCAAAAGGCAGAAAGGAACTATCCATCATGATCAAAGGTGATAAAGATATTATTTAGCGAACCATTCTTCTATGTTTTTTTGGCAATCGTCCTGATTATTGTCTCTTTGATAAAGACAAAGAAATTCCAGGAGATCTTTCTTATCGTATTCAGCCTCGGAGTCTATCTTTATCTTGCAAATTATTACATTATCCTCTTACTGTTTTCCATTATTTTTAACTACATCATGGGAA